>NZ_JBQACR010000089.1:0-515 GCF_051905455.1 Pelomicrobium sp. G1 | reverse complement strand
GAATCGCCCCATGGCGGAGGTCAGGCCGCTGCTGCAGGTGATCGGCGAGCCGGTCTCTCGTGACACGGTGGCGCTCCTGGAAGAGCTCCTCGATTCGGCCCGCAAGGGCAGCCTTACCGGGCTTGCGCTGGTAGCCATGCACAAGCACCGATGCTACGAGTTCGCCATCACCGGGGAGGCGGCGAGGAGCCCCACCTTCGCCTTGGGCGCCGTCACGAAGCTGCAGCTCCACCTCTCGGAGCTGATGGATGAGGGCGAGTGAGGTCAGGCGCGTCGGCGGCCGAAAGGGCCGCCGCTAGAGACTAAAGTAAAGCCGTTACGCCAAGCCTAGGGTCGCTCCCGAAAAGCGGGCACCCTCGCCCGCCTGGCTTGGCTTCTTTCATGGGGGAGCGCGCGGAGGGATGCGATATGGCAAGACTATACTCTGAACGTCCCCAAGGCGGTCAGGCAGGCCGCCGGGGACTGACGCTTGCCGAAGAACTGCTGGAGTCACGTCGGCCTGCTCCTGCCAAGGC
>NZ_JBQACR010000088.1:0-528 GCF_051905455.1 Pelomicrobium sp. G1 | reverse complement strand
GTGTTATGATAGCTTGCCTTGTTCCTGATAGGCAGGACTGCTCGGGCCTAGACTCCCGGTAAATAACAGGTTGGCGCCCGCTGTCGGAGCACTTCAAGGGACGAGCGCCGCTTTGGCGCACACCTCCACCCAGGCGGGGTGGGCAGCGATCCGGGCGAGGGCATTTTGGAGCAGTGTGCGGCCTGGCTCGGTGCGGTGCCAGGCAGAGGCGCCCGATGGATGGGGGAGGGGTAGTACGTCGGTTTCGAAGCCGAAGAGCCGCACCTTGTAGAGCCGTCCCACCACCGCATCCAGCTTGTTCACCGGCAGGAACAGGCCAGTGGCGAGCCGGCCGGTCGGAATCACCAGTCGCGGCCGCAGGAGCTGGAACTCCGCGGCGAGCCAGGTCGTGCAATTTTCCACCTCCTGCCGGTCGGGAAGCCGGTCGCCGCCACCTGGATTTTTCCCGGGAAAGCAGCGGCACACGGCGGCCATGTAGACGTGACGGCGGAAGGCTTCTTCGTCGAGCCCGATCGCACGGAACCAGCC
>NZ_JBQACR010000087.1:0-528 GCF_051905455.1 Pelomicrobium sp. G1 | reverse complement strand
TCGAACTCTGCGTGCACCTCCTTCTCGGCTTTTGCCTTCTCCATGGCAAGCACCTGCGCTTCGGTCAGTATCAGCTCTTTCTGCGCCACCTTCGCTTTCAGCGCCTTCAGCCGCTTTCGGGTCGTCTCCCAATCATGACGCAGCCAAACACAGCGCACACCCGCCTGGTCAGTACATCGATGCCCGCGCCTGTCCCAGCCAGGCTGTTTGCGCGCCAAGCGCCACAATCGCCTGTTCGATCCCGGGGACAACCCGGCTCTTGATCACGGGCTTTCGCCGGCTGATATCCTGCGCGCTAGCTTGGCCCCCACTCATAGAGTTCCTTGAACCAGTAAATGCTGTCTCGCAAGCACCCCATCATGCGGCATGCCTGCCTGACGTTGTCCAGCTGCTGCGCCTGCTCCAGCAGCCCTACCTCGCAGCGAATCACTTTCTGTTGCTTGTTCATCGTGTCGGTCTTCTCCACAGCGCCCTTCGGCCCTTCGACTGAGGGCGCTGCTAACGTATCAAAACCGACACGCATTGTCA
>NZ_JBQACR010000086.1:0-532 GCF_051905455.1 Pelomicrobium sp. G1 | reverse complement strand
CCAGAAGGATAGGGGTCTTCCACACCCCTCCAATTCCCCAGATTCTCTCCCCCAGAGCAATGGGACGCTCCACTACGCCGAGCTCTTTCGGAGTCTCCACGTCGCGAATGAACTCTTGTCGATATGCTTCTATCTTGTTCACAACCAACTCTCCTTCCTCGTTCAATGGCTGGGCTGGACGGCCGGATTCAGTTGTTCAACCTGCTCGGAGAAGAGAAGGCGATGAATACGGTCGGAAAGCCGCAGACCGGTTGCTTCGTCCACCGTGTCTTCACCGGTGCTGTTCAGTTCCGCCTTTACCTGTCCAGGATGAGCGGAAAAAAGAAGGATGCGGTTGCCAATCTTGATCGCCTCCAAAATGGAATGGGTGACGAAGAGGACGGTGAAATGCGTGTCCTCCCAGAGCTGCAGGAGCTCGTCTTGCATCTTCCTCCTGGTAAGCGCGTCTAGCGCTGCGAATGGCTCGTCCATGAGCAGAATGTCCGGCTCCATGGCCATCCCGCGAGCGATGGCCACCCGCTGCTTCATCCCC
>NZ_JBQACR010000085.1:0-532 GCF_051905455.1 Pelomicrobium sp. G1 | reverse complement strand
CAGCATCGACGATCAACCCTGGATACGCCGTACCCTGGAAATCCTGCGCCGGAGAGACTGTTACCGGGTGGTCTCGGTGGGAAGGGCGGTGTCCCATCCGCAGTTGAAGGTTGAAGGCGGCGGTTTCCTGGTGAATCCGAGAGAATCGGGTTTGCCGACCATGGAAACTCAAGGAAAGGAAACCGCCATGCAGGATCGTAAGGGAAAGAGAGCTGGGAGCAAAGGGGCGCTGAAGGTCGTCGCGCGTGGGGACGAAGCGGCGCTTCGGGCCTGTTTCAGCGCAGGCAGGCAACACCTGCTGCCGCTGCTGGAACTGGCCATGGACACCAAGGCGAGCGTGGATGAACTGATGATGGGCGCAGCACGGCAATTCATCGAGCAGCTGCTGATCATTTCCGCGCAGGAAGTGGCCGGGGAGAAACATCCGGGCCGTCGGGGTGGAGACGTTCGCTGGCACGGAAGCCAGAAAGGGCGCATCGCCCTGGCCGAGCGGAAGCTGGCCGTCGAGCGCCCGCGCCTGCGAAGCCGGGAA
>NZ_JBQACR010000084.1:0-533 GCF_051905455.1 Pelomicrobium sp. G1 | reverse complement strand
CCTGGAACCCACCGTGGCGTGCGCCGGACGCCCGCGACGACTGGGTGCACGGGGTTGGCATCCAGCCCCATGGGGTGGTGTCCAAATGCACATTCTGCTATCACAAGGTGAGCAAGGCACCGCCGGGAACGCCCGACCTGGACGAGGACGATCCGGCGCTGAAGGAGTACGTGCCCGCCTGCGTGCGCACCTGTCCGCCCAAGGCACGCTACTTCGGCGACCTGGACAACCCCGAAAGCCGGGTGAACAAGCTGATCGCCGACAAGCGGGGCGTGCGGCTCAAGGACGAAACCGGGAACAAGCCCCAGGTCTACTACCTGTCGGGGGGCGCGGGACCGGCCGTGCCCAGCACCCGCGCAACCGTCAAGAAGACTTGAGGAGACGACATCATGACGACGATGACGAAATCGCCCGTTGGCCCCGCCAACGCGGTGCTGGTGGCGTCCCTGGCGGGACTGGCGATCGGCCTGGCCATCGTGCTCATCAACCTGGGCGCTCAAGGTCACGCGGCCTTCAACACCACCAGTCTGGGC
>NZ_JBQACR010000083.1:0-537 GCF_051905455.1 Pelomicrobium sp. G1 | reverse complement strand
CTCTTCCATCTGCCCTCGCGACGGCAGAATCGACAATTGGCAAGGGACGCCGCGCAAGCGGGCGCGGGCCGTGCCGAAGGTGTCGCCTGTCACTACATGAATACTCAACGCCGTCTCCAGGCGCTCGAGGCGCTCACGCACACCTGGCAGAAGTTCGCCGTCGACGGCCAGTGTGCCGTTGTAGTCCAGAACGAGATGCGCTAGATCTAGAGTAGCGAAATCGGGGATCTCGACTCTCAGCATGCGATGGATGCTCCTTTAGCGCACGACCATGACGGCGCACTCGGCGTAGCTGATCACCCGGTGAGTGACCGAGCCCAACCGCCAGCGGTCGAACGCGCCCCGACCGCGGTGGCCGAGGACGATCAGATCCACGCCCTGTTGCCCGGCGTAATCGAGGATCTGCCGCGCCGGGTGCCCGATCGCGAATTCCAGGTGTGCCTCGATCCCGAGCCGATCGGTCCTCTGCTTGAGCCTGTCAAGCAGTGCCTGGTGGTAGTCCCGCGAATGCTCGGTGACCGCCTCAGTCTCTACATC
>NZ_JBQACR010000082.1:0-541 GCF_051905455.1 Pelomicrobium sp. G1 | reverse complement strand
GACCCGGCGCCTGGGGGCCGGCACCCTCATCGGCTCGGGGACGGTGTCCAACGCCGACCCTTCCCGCGGCTTCTGTTGCATCGCCGAGAAGCGGGCCCAGGAGCTGATCGAGACCGGCGCGGCCCAGACGCCGTATCTGCGCTTCGGCGACCGGGTGCGCATCGAGATGCTGGAGGCAGAAGGGCAATCGATCTTCGGCGCCATCGAACAGACCGTTCAGCCGTATCGTCGTGGACAGGGGGGTTGATCGCGGCGCTCCGCGCGGGGAGGGCAGCGCAACCTCCCGGCCCTCTAAGAAAGCGCGAACGGGCGCGATTTTTCATGGAACCTCGGGAGGAGCACGTGCTGCAGCTCTATACCTACCACCGCAGCTCCGCCGCCTACCGGGTGCGCATTGCGCTTCACCTGAAGGGGATCGAGTACCAGCCCCGGTTTGTCCATCTCGTCCGCGGCGAGCAGCACCACCCGGAACACCGGGCCCTCAATCCCCATTGGTTCGTGCCCGTACTGGTGGACGGGGAACGGGTGCTCACCCAGTCCC
>NZ_JBQACR010000081.1:0-541 GCF_051905455.1 Pelomicrobium sp. G1 | reverse complement strand
ATGTTGCGCACCGAGTAGAGCTGCACCGGCACGCTCTGGGCGCTATCACGCACCACATGGACGATACCACCCTGCAGGTAGGGCAGCGCCCGGTCCGCGCGGGCGGCCTGGGTGACCGCCTCCCAGACGGTCTGGACCGAGTCGTGCACGGCGTCGTAGTAGTCCTGGCGGGCGCTCCACACGCCATCCAGCGCGAGCAGTCCCGCCAGGTCGATGCGGCTGTCCGGGAGGTGGGCGCCGTAGTCTGCCCGGAGCATGTCGGCGATGGCCCAGGCGATCGAGCGGGTCGCTTGGGGAGCGCTCCAGGAGGCGCCGTCCCACACTGGGAGCTTGCGGGTGACGATGACGTTCACGCGGCGCGCGGCTATCTGCGAGAGCTGGTTGCTCGCCCGCATGCGCAGCGCCAGCACGGTGAGCTGGCCATAGCCGTTGGTGCCCGGGTGGTACGCCCGCAGGCCCGCCCAGACGAGATCGTGGCCCACGTTGCTGCCCGTGTCCTTGGGGTCCGTGCGCGTGAGGCGCACCTCATAGCGAGCGGTGC
>NZ_JBQACR010000080.1:0-543 GCF_051905455.1 Pelomicrobium sp. G1 | reverse complement strand
CCCGCACCGACGACTATATGCGGGCCCACGAGGGGTATGCGCTGCGCTCGCCCGGGTGCGCGAAAGAGGACGCGCCCACCGTCAAGTTGGCAGCGATGGAAGCCCCCGAGCAGCCCGTCCCTCCCGCCGCCTCGGGCCGGCGGGCCTACCTTTTGGGCCGGTGGGCGCTTCTGGGCGCGCCGCTTGTGGCGGCGGCCGTCATCATCGTCCCGCTGGTCCTGCGGGAAGGCCCGCCTCCGCCGTCCCGGGACGTCTTCCCTTTGCCGCTGCCTCCCGGGACAGGGATGGACCCCTACGCCGCCCCGCCGGGGCCTGAGCCCGCCGCCGAGCAAAGCCCGCCGCCGCGCCCCGCAAGCTCCCGCCCGGTCGAAGCGCTACGCCTAGGCGAACCCGTCCCGGTGGGCCCCGAGGGGGCGCCGAAGCCGTCGGCTCCCCCGGCAGCGCCGCAGTCCACGCCGGAAGCCGTGCGCAAACAGGCGGCAGCGGCGGCGCCCGCCGTCCCGCCGCCGGCCCCGGCACCTGGCGCAGTGCCAGCCGCGATCC
>NZ_JBQACR010000007.1:0-171908 GCF_051905455.1 Pelomicrobium sp. G1 | reverse complement strand
CATCGGCGAGAATGTTCACGCCAGCGACGATGCGATGGCGAGCGGCTTCATGGAACTTGACTTCTTTGGCTGCCATGGTCCTTCTCCACACTCATTGAACGCTTCAAAGGATCAAGCGGCTTCGAGGATCCCCATGATGTCGTCTTCCCGCATCACGAGGAGCTCTTCCCCTTTCACCTTCACTGTGGTCCCCGAATACTTGCCGAAGAGCACCCGATCGCCGACCTTGACTTGCAGCGGAACGACCTTCCCGTCTTCCAGCACCTTGCCCGTGCCCACCGCGATCACCTCGCCCTGATCGGGCTTCTCCGCGGCGGTATCGGGGATTACGATGCCGGAAGCGGTCTTACGTTCTTCTTCGACGCGCTTCACAATCACCCGGTCGTGCAGCGGACGAATCTTCATAGATAAATCTCCTCTGATTCATGGGTTTTTGCGCAGACAGCGATCATCCGTATCGGCGCTGTCGTGCGGCTACATGGGGACGAACGCGCCGGTTTCAAGAGGGAGACATGAGGCTCGCTCCCGGCGCCCGGTGCACATAGTAAGTTTTTGATAAACCACATGAATAAAGAAGGCTGGCGGGAAATCGCAGCGCTGCCGGGGGCAGGGGTGGTGGCCGAGCCGGACTACCGGGGCGGGGGGCTGGTGAACCTGATGGCCTCTGTGGTGGCGGCTTGCGGCGGCCCCGACACCGGCTACCCGCCCCTCCAGGGGCTTGCGGTGGAAGCCCTGGCGGGCACCCGTCACCTGGTGCTGATGGTGATCGACGGATTAGGCTTGAACCTCCTGCTGCGGCAGGGGGAAATGGTTACCCTGCGGCGCCACCTGCGCGGGGGGATGACCTCGGTGTTTCCCTCCACCACGGCCACCGCCGTCACCACCTTCCACACCGGGGTGGCGCCCCTGCAGCACGGGTTGACTGGATGGTTCGTGGACCTGGAGGAGGCGGGCGGGGTGACGGCGGTCTTGCCCTTCCGCCGGCGGGAGGGCGGCGCGGCGCTGAGCGCTCTGGGGATCGGGCCTGAGGCGGTGTTCACCGAGCCGCCGGTCTTCGGACGTCTCGACCGGGAGGCCTGGGTGGTGACGCCCCTTTCCATCCTGGACTCGGAGTACAACCGGTGGCATTGCCGGGGCGCCCAGCGGCGGGCCTACGGGACCCTGGAACAGTTCTTCGCCGAAACCGCCGCTGCGGTGGCGGCGAGCGCCCATCCCAAGCTAGTCTACGCCTATCTCCCGGATCTGGACACGGTGGCCCACCGAGCCGGGGTGGGGAGCGCCCCGTGCCGGGAGCTCGCCCACCGGATCGACCAGGCTTTCGCCGGTTTCCTGGAGCGGCTCGCCGGCACCGACACCACCGTGGTGCTGACGGCGGACCACGGCTTCGTCGACGTGCCCCCCGAGGGGCGCATCGATCTGGCGGATCACCCGGCGCTGGCCGCGATGCTGCGCCGGCCCCTATGTGGCGAGCCCCGGGCGGCCTACTGCTACGTAAAGCCCGGCCGGGAGGAGGACTTCGAGGCTTACGTGGCCACCCGCCTCGCGGGCCGCGCCGACGCCTACCCCAGCGCCGAGCTGGTGGCCCGGGGCTGGTTCGGCGATGGCCCGAGGCATCCCCGGCTCATGGAGCGCATCGGCGACTACACCCTGGTGATGCGGGAGAATTACGCCATCAAGGACTGGCTGCCGGGGGAGAAACGCTACAGCAACATCGGCATGCACGGCGGCGTGAGCGCGGACGAAATGTGGGTGCCCCTGGTAGTGGCGACAGTGTAGATCGGGAGAAAACACTATGATGGTCCAAGCGAACGGCATCGACATCAACTACGAGGTGGAAGGGGAGGGACCGTGGCTCGTGTTCAGCCATAGCCTGGCCTGCCACCTGGGCATGTGGTACGAGCAGGCGGTCGCGTTTCGCGACCGCTACCGGGTGCTGCGCTACGATACCCGCGGCCATGGCAAGACGTCGGCCCCACCGGCGCCCTATACCCTGGAGCTTCTGGCCGACGATTTGGTCGCGCTCATGGACGCCCTAGGGATCGAGCGCGTGCACTTCGTCGGCATCTCCCTCGGGGGCATGGTCGGCCAGGTGTTCGCTCTGGGCTATCCCGAGCGGCTCGCGAGCTTAGTGCTGTGCGACACCACGAGCTACTATCCGCCCGACGCCCGTCCTGCGTGGGAAGAGCGCATCCGTACGGTGCGGGAGAAGGGCATGGAGGCCATGGTGGAGCCGACCCTTGCTCGCTGGTTCACCCCCGCGTTCCGGGCCCAGCGTCCGGACATGATGAAGCGCGTCGCGGCCATGATCCGCGCCACCCCCGTGGAGGGCTACATTGGCTGCTGCCATGCCATTCCCAGGATCGACACCCGCACGCGCCTCCAGGAGATCCGCTGCCCCACCCTGGTGATCGTGGGAGAGGAAGATCCCGGCACGCCGGTTGCCATGGCCCGGGCGATCCACGAGGCGATTCCGGGGTCCCGGCTGGCCGTCATTCCCCAGGCCTCCCACCTGTGCAACCTGGAGCAGACAGTGGTCTTCAACCGCATCCTGAGGGACTTCCTGGCCGGCGTCGCCTAGGAGAACTGCCCCATGGACCGCCCGCCCGACCTTTCCGCCATCCGCGAGGCCCACGCCCGCATCCGGCCCTATATCCATTCCACGCCCGTGCTTACCTGCGCTACCCTGGACCGCCTGGCCGGGGCCCGGCTTTTCTTCAAGTGCGAGAACTTCCAGAAGGTGGGCGCCTTCAAAGCCCGCGGCGCCTGCAACGCCGTGTTTTCCCTCTCGGGGGAGGAGGCGGCCAGGGGGGTGGTGACCCATTCCTCGGGCAACCACGCGGCGGCCCTCGCCATGGCGGCGGCACGGCGGGGCATCCCGGCCTACATCGTCATGCCCAGCAACGCCCCTCGGGTCAAAAAGGAGGCAGTGGCGGCCTACGGGGGCCGGATCGTGTTTTGCGAACCCACCCTGGCCGCCCGGGAGAAGACCTGTGCCCAGGTCGTGGCAGAAACGGGAGCCCGGCTCGTGCACCCTTACAACGATTACCGGGTGGTGGCCGGGCAGGGTACGGCAGCGCTGGAATTTCTCGAGGAAGTGAAGGATCTAGAACTCCTGATCACCCCGGTGGGGGGCGGCGGGCTGCTGTCGGGCAGCGCCATCGCCGCCAAGGCTCGGGAGCCCCGTATCCGGGTGATCGGGGCGGAGCCAGCGGGGGCGGACGACGCTTACCGCTCGTTCGTGACCGGGGAGCTGCAGCCCATGCCCGACCCGGTCACGGTGGCCGACGGGCTGCGCACGAGCCTCGGCACCCTTACCTTTCCCCTCATCCGGGCCCACGTGGACGAGATCGTCACCACGTCGGAAGCGGCCATCGTGGAGGCCATGCGCAAGACCTGGGAGCTCATGAAGATCGTGATCGAGCCTTCCAGCGCTGTGCCCCTGGCGGCGATCCTGGAAGGGCGGCTGCAGGCGGCCGGCCGCCGAGTGGGCATCGTCGTCTCCGGCGGCAACGTGGACCTGGACCGGCTGCCCTGGCAGCGGTGAAATACCGACCAAGACGGGCCCCTAGAGGTAGAGGATGGCGGGAATGACGGTGGCGGCGATCACCCACACCAGCCATTCCAGGTTATGGCGGGCGAGAAACCCGGTGTAATGGGCGACGATCACGGCGATCGCTAGGATGTAGTACAAGATGAACAGCATGGACGCCTCCCCTTCCCGCTCCCCACGAGGGCGCGCTCTGCTTAGTTATCGGCAAGTGCGTTTTTACTGCAGCCCCATTCTAACCAACGCAGTGCAAATTTTGTGCCGCCCGCAGGGTGCGGGGGTCATGCGAACAGGTGCAGGATGCCGTCCAGCCCCACGTGGTTGATCACGTAGGTGGCTTCCTTGCGCACCACAGGCTTGGCCCGGTAGGCGACGCTTACTCCCGCCTCTCGCAACATCTTGAGGTCGTTCGCCCCGTCCCCCACCGCGATCGCCTGGGTACGGGAGAGCCCCAGGGCGTCCCGGGTGCGGCGGAGCTGGCTTGCCTTGCCCTCCGCGTCCACAATCTCCCCCAGGACCCGGCCGGTCAAGCGCCCGCCGGCGATCTCCAGCGCGTTGGCCGCCGCGTAGTCGAAGCCGAGCCGGGCCTTCAGCCGCTCGGTGAAAAAAGTGAAGCCACCCGAAACCAGCATGGTCTTGAGCCCCGCCCGCTTGACTTCCCGCAGCAGCCGCTCAGCGCCCGGGTTGAGCTTGAGCCGCTCGGCGTAGACCCGTTCCAGGGCGCTGGCGGGAAGCCCCGCGAGGAGCGCCACCCGGCGGCGCAGGCTCTCCGCGTAGTCCAGCTCCCCGCCCATGGCGGCGGCGGTGATCCGGGCCACCTCGCCCTTCACCCCGGCGATGTCCGCCAGCTCGTCGATGCACTCGATGGCGATCAGGGTGGAGTCCATGTCCACCGCGAGAAGGCCGAAGCCGGCGAGCCGCTGCCCCTCGGGCACGTAGCCCCAGTCGAGCCGGGCCGCGTCGCAATAGGCGCCCACCTCCTCCACCCGCCGGGCACGGCGCAACCGGAATACCTGGGGCGCCACCTGCTCGATGGCGGCGGCGCCGGTCATCTTCGCCAGCGCCTTGAGGGCGCGGGTTTCCACGTCCTCGCCCTGGACGATCAGGTGTTCCGTCACGCCAGCTCCTTGAGCAGGGCCTCCACCCGGCCCGCCCGGGCGGCCAGGTCGGGGAGCTTCGCCTCCACCTTGAGGGTCTGGGGGCCGCTCAGGCGGTACTCGCGCCGCGCCTGAACGAGCCGGATGATGCGCGCCCCGTCCACGGGGGGATTGGGCACGAAGTGGAGCTTCACGCCGTCGGCCGCGGCGTCGATACGCGCCACGCCCAAGGGGCGGGCGAGGACGCGCAGCCGGTGGGTGAGGAGCAGCGCCCGCGCCGCCTCCGGCAAGGGGCCGAAGCGGTCCACCAGCTCGGCCTGCATGTCCGCGATCTCCTCCAGCGTCTCGCAGTGGGCGAGCCGCTTGTAGAGCACCAGCCGCTCGTGCACGTCATTGCAATAGATCTCGGGCAGCAGGGCCGGCGCGTGCAAATTGATCTCGGTGGCGACGGAGAGGGGTTCCTCCAGGTCGGGCTCGCGCCCCGCCTTGAGGGAGCGCACCGCCTGCTCCAGCATCCGAGTGTAGAGGGAAAAGCCCACCTCCTGCATCTCGCCGCTCTGGGCTTCGCCCAGCACCTCCCCGGCGCCGCGGATCTCCAGGTCGTGCATGGCCAGATAGAAGCCGGCGCCCAGGTGCTCCATCATCTGGATCGCTTCCAGACGCTTGCGGGCATTGCCCTTGAGGGCGGCCTCGTCCGGCACCAGCAGGTAGGCGTAGGCCTGGTGATGGGAGCGGCCCACCCGGCCCCGCAACTGGTGCAACTGGGCGAGGCCGAAGCGCTCCGCGTGGTTGATGAGGATGGTATTGGCCGAGGGCACGTCGATGCCGCTCTCGATGATGGTGGTGCACAGGAGCAGGTTGAAGCGCTGCTGGTAGAAGTCCCGCATCACCCGCTCCAGCTCCCGCTCCCGCATCTGGCCGTGGGCCACGCGGATGCGCGCCTCCGGCAGGAGTCGGGCCAGGCGCTCGTGCATGGCCTCGATGGTCTCGATCTGGTTGTGCAGGAAATACACCTGGCCGCCGCGCTTCATTTCTCGCAGCACCGCCTCCCGCACGATCCCGTCTTCGATCCGGGCGACGAAGGTCTTGATGGCGAGCCGCCGCTCCGGGGCGGTGGCGATCACCGAGAAGTCCCGCAGGCCCTCTAGGGCCATGGCCAGGGTGCGGGGGATCGGGGTGGCGGTGAGGGTCAGCACGTCCACCTCGGCCCGCAACTGCTTGAGCCGCTCCTTCTGGCGCACGCCGAAACGGTGTTCCTCGTCGATGATGACGAGGCCCAGGTTCTTGAACTTCACGTCCTTCTGCAGCAGCCGGTGGGTGCCGATCACGATATCCACGCGGCCCTCGGCGATTCCCTGCAGTACCTCGGCTTGCTCCTTTTCCGAGCGGAAGCGGGTGAGCTCCGCCACCTTCACCGGCCATTCCCCGAAGCGGTCGGAGAAGTTGTGGTAGTGCTGCTCGGCCAGCAGGGTGGTGGGGACCAGAACGGCCACCTGTCTTCCGTCCATGACCGCCACGAACGCCGCCCGCAGGGCCACTTCCGTCTTGCCGAAGCCCACGTCGCCGCATACCAGGCGGTCCATGGGCCGTCCGCGGGTGAGGTCGTCGATAACCTCGCGGATGGCCCGAGCCTGGTCGGGGGTTTCCTCGAAGCCGAAGGCGTCGGCGAAGGCCTCGTAGTCGTGGGGCCGCAGCCCAAAGGCGTGGCCGACCCGCGCGGCCCGCCGGGCGTACAAGTCGAGCAGCTCCGCCGCGGTGTCGCGCACTTTCTGCATCGCCTTGCGCTTGGCCTTGTCCCACTGGCCGCTGCCCAGCTTGTGCAGGGGCGCCGCCTCGGGCGGGCCGCCGGTATAGCGGGCGATGAGATGGAGGTGGGCCACCGGCACGTAGAGCTTGTCGCCGCCTTCGTATTCGAGGAGCAGGAACTCCGCGGCGCCTTCTCCCAGGTCCAGGGTTACCAGTCCCTGGAAGCGGCCGACGCCGTGGTTCTCGTGCACCACCGGGTCGCCCGCCTTGACCTCCGACAGGTCCCGCAGGACCGCGTCCACCGCCACCTGGTGCCGGGTCTCCCGCTCCCGCGCCCGCACATGGTCGGCGTAGAGATCCGCTTCGGTGAGGAGGGCGAGCCCCGCTTCGGTCAGCACGAACCCCTGGACCAGGGGGCCGACCGCAAGGAGGCAGCGCTCGTCCCGCCGCAGGAAATCGCCGTAGCCGTCGCAGTGAGGAAGCCGCAGCCCGTGCTCCGCGAAGTAGCCGGCGAGCACCTCGCGGCGGCCGGAGGTCTCCGCCAGTACCAGCATGCGGCCCGGGAATTCAGCGAGGAAGCGCTTCAGGCGGTGCAGCGGATCCTGGGCCCGTCGGTCCACCGCCACGTCCGGCAGCGAGGCGGTGGCGCAGGCGGCGAGCCGCTTCTCCGAGACGCCCGTGGCTTCGGCTTCGGAGAAAAGCTCCAGGCGCGGGAAAGGGGCCAAGCCGGTGAAGAACGCCTCCCCGGTGAGGAACAGGGTCTGCGGCGGGAGCAGGGGCCGATCCCGGTCGCCGCGCAATAATCGGTAGCGGGCTTCGGTATCGCGCCAGAAGGCCTCGATCGCCCCGCCCACGTCTCCCCGCAGCACCACCGTGGTGTCCGGGGGGAGGTAGTCGAACAGGGTGGCGACCCGGTCGAAGAATAAGGGCAGGTAATACTCTATCCCGGGCGGCGCGATGCCCTGGCCCACGTCCTTGTAGAGCCGGCTGCGGGAGGGATCGCCCTCGAAGGTCTCCCGGAACCTGGCGCGGAAGCGCAGTTGCGCCTCTTCGGTGAGGGGAAACTCCCGCGCCGGCAACAGCCGCACCTGCCTGACCGGGTAGATGCTGCGCTGGGTGTCCACGTCGAAGGTACGGATCGACTCCAGCTCGTCGTCCAGCAGGTCCAGACGGTAAGGTACGGGGCTGCCCATGGGGAAAAGATCGATCAGCCCCCCGCGGACGCAGTACTCGCCGGGGGAGAGCACCTTGGTCACGTGGGTATAGCCGGCCAGGGTGAGCTGGGCCCGCAGCCGCTCCAGATCCAGACGCTGGCCCTGCTGGAGGAAGAAGGTGTGGGCCGCCACGTACTCCACCGGCGCCAGCCGGTAGAGGGCGGTGGTGACCGGTGCCACCACCACCTCGCACTCCCGCTGGCTCATGTGGTAGAGGGTGGCGAGCCGCTCCGACACCAGGTCCTGGTGGGGGGAGAAGCTGTCGTAGGGCAGGGTTTCCCAGTCGGGCAGCAGGTGAGTGCGCAGCTCGGGACGGAAGAAGGGGATTTCCTCCGTGAGGCGCTGGGCGTCCCGGGCGTCGGCGGTCACCACCAGCAGCAGCCTTCCCGGGGCGGCGAGCTGGGCCAAGGCGAGGGCATCGGCGGAGCCGGCAAGCCCGGTGTAGGCCGGCCGCTGGCCCGGCGCCGGCGCCTTCACCAGGGGCCCGAAAGAAAGCACGGGTTCGGAAGCGAAAGAGACGGCCAAGGGGGTGTCAAGAGCACCTAAGAGGCATGGGAAGCGCGTTATTATACGTCGAGGCGAAGGCCCATTCGTCCCGCTGAAGAGAAGGTTCACGTGTTCAAGGATCGGGCGGAAGCCGCGTGCCTGCTGGCGCGCAAGCTCGCCGCCTACCAGGGCAGGAACCCCCTGGTGCTGGCGGTGCCCCGGGGCGCGGTCCCCATGGGGCGCATGATCGCCGACGCCTTGGGGGGCGAGCTGGACGTGGTGCTGGTGCGCAAGCTCCCTGCGCCGGGCAATCCGGAGTTCGCCATCGGCGCCGTGGACGAGACGGGCTCGGCCTTCGTCGCCGACCAGGCCGCCCGCGTGGGCGCTACCCCCGAGTACATCGAGCGGGAGAAGGCCCGCCAGCTCGCCCTCATCCGGGAGCGCCGGGCCCGGTACACGCCGGTGCGCCCCCCCATCGATCCCCAAGGACGGGTGGTGATCGTGGTGGACGACGGCCTGGCCACCGGCGCTACTATGATCGCCGCCCTCACCGCCTTGCGCCGGCGGGGTCCGGAGCGGCTGGTGTGCGCGGTGCCGGTGGCGCCGCCGGAGACGGTGGAGCGAGTGCGCCCCTATTGCGACGAGCTGGTGTGCCTCGAGCAGCCGTGGAACTTCTACGCGGTGGGCCAGTTCTACGAGCACTTCCCCCAGGTGGACGACCAGGAGGTGATCGAGGCGCTGGCCGGGACGGGGCAGGGTTTTTCTTAGCCGTTACGCCCTCCGGCGTGCCCCAGCGCCCGTGTCGCGAGGCCGCAGCGCCTGGGCGAGGGCGGTGCCCAGCCGTACCATGTGCTCGATGGCGGGCAGGCTGGCGACGGGCACGGAAGCCTCCAGGCGCAAGCCCGTTCCGTCCATCCACACTTCCAGGTGGCGTTCCGGGAGGAAATGCCCGTCCGGGTCAGGGGGCCATTCCAGGAAAAGCCGCTCTAGGGCGTCGTCCAACGGCGAGGGACCGGCGGCCGGGGAAACCACGGCAAAGCGGCGGCTAAAGCGGGGGCTTCCCGCGGCGAGCTCGGCATGGCGGGCGAGAAAGTCCCGTCGGACCCTTAGGGCTGGATTGTCGTCTCCGCTCCCCAACCACCCCAGCATGCGCCCGAAGGCGGCGCAGGAGGTGGAAGCCCGCAGGCGGTAGAGCCGGCGTCCCGCGATGCATAAGGCGGGCGCCTCGGCGCGCACGGCGGTGGTGGACCACCAGGCCCGAGCGCCGGGGCACAGGCCGGCGCCGCCGGCCGTCTCTCCGAGACAGACGAATTCCCACTCGATGCCGTCCCGCTCGCCCCGGATCTTGAAGTCCCCCGGATGGGGGACGTCTTCCTGGTAGAACCATCCGCGGCTGCGCGCCCCCAGCCAGCGGCTGCGGCGCTCCTGTTCGAACCGGGCCTCGGTGTGCCGCGACGCCCACCACAAGGCCAGCACCAGCCCGCCCGCGGCCGCGAGCAGCATGGGGACGGCGTAGCTCATCTCCTACGCCTCGCGGAAGGGGCGGACGGGATGGGGGGGCGTTGTCGGCCCTGTCGGCGAAACGGCACCGGTCCCGCCCCACGGAAGCAGGGCGCGGGGCACCCTAGGCGGAGATGGGCGAGTTTGCAACACAGTTCCATGGCTATTCGTTCCTATGGGGCCTTCCCACGGAACGGATAGCAGGATCGGTGCCAGCGGATGTTTGTTGCGCAGCGGCTACCCGGAACGGGTGGCGGCCCCGTCAGGCGTAGTGGGTCGGGCGAATCGTCACCGGGATGCGCCGCCGGCCGAACTGACCCGCGAACGCTTCGAACCGCCCGGGGATGGCGGTGCCGCACTTGGGACAGGACCCGTTGGGCTTGAGCCTGTAGGCGAGGATGCGGTGCCAGTCCCGCACGATGAGGGCCGAGCCGCAGCCCGGACAGTAGGTGGTGCCGCCTTCCACATCGAATACGTTGCCGGTGTAGACGTAATGCAGCCCCTCGTCCATGGCGATCCGGCGGGCGCGGGCGAGCGTCTCGGGCGGCGTGGGCGGCACGTCCATCATCTTGAAGTCGGGATGGAAGGCGGTGAAGTGCAGCGGCACGTCCGGTCCCAGCTCTTTCATTACCCAAGCCGAGAGCGCCCGCACCTCTTCGTCGGAGTCGTTCTTGCCCGGGATAAGGAGGGTGGTGATCTCGAACCAGACGCTGGTTTCGTGCCTGAGATAAACCAGCGTGTCCAGCACCGGCTGCAGGTGCCCCCCGCACAGGGTGAAGTAGAAGTTCTCCGTGAATCCCTTCAGGTCCACGTTGGCGGCGTCCATCTTGGCGTAGAACTCTCGCCGTGGCGCGTCGTGCATGTAGCCCGCGGTCACCGCCACCGTCTTGATACCCCGGGCGTGGCAGGCGTCCGCTACGTCCATAGCGTACTCGGCGAAGATCACCGGGTCGTTGTAGGTGAAGGCCACGCTCTTCGCCCCCACCCGCTCGGCGGCCCGGGCGATGTCCTCCGGGGAAGCCTGGTCCATCAGCCGGTCCATGTCCCGGGACTTGCTGATGTCCCAGTTCTGGCAAAACTTGCACGCCAGATTGCAGCCCGCGGTGCCGAAGGAGAGCACCGAGGAGCCGGGGTAGAAATGGTTGAGGGGCTTCTTCTCAATGGGGTCGATGCAGAAGCCGGAGGAGCGGCCGTAGGTGGTGAGGACCATGCGGCCGCCCACGTTCTGCCGCACGAAGCACGCCCCCCGTTGCCCTTCGTGGAGCTTGCAGTCCCGCGGGCACAGGTCGCACTGGATGCGGCCGTCGGGCAAGGCATGCCAGTAACGTCCCGGGTACGAGGTGTCGCTCATAACGCTTGCTCTTCCCTTTCTTTCCATTTGGATACCGTGTAGCGCCAGACGTTCACCCCTTGTGCCCAGAAGCCGAAGGGAAGTCCGGCCTTGCGCTTCAGGTGCTCGAAGAAATCCAGGGGCTCGGGCAGACTCTCCCACACCTGGGGCAGGAAGGTGCTGCGGTGGCGCCCGTACTGGAACACTAGCCCGTCCACGCCGGGGCGCAACAAGGCAAGCAGCTCGTCCTGGGAGGCGGCGGCGAGGGGTTCCAGGGGCGAGAGCAGGGAGACCTCCATCCGGGTGTTGTGGAATTCCTCCCGCGCCAGAGGAGGGAAGCGGGGATCGCGGAACGCCGCCCCCAGGGCGTTTTCTCGCACGTCCTCGAACAGGGGCCGCAGCGGCTCCAGGCTGCCCACGCAGCCCCGCAGGCTGCCCTCCCGTAGGAGGGTCACGAAGGTGGCACCCGGCTCGGCCAAGGCATCCACCCTTCCCGGAAGCTCGACGGGAAACCCCAGGCGCTCGGCGATGGCGCCCCGGGCGAGCTTGAGGAGCAGCGCTCCCAGCTCACTGGGCATGTTGGGGTTCGGTGAAAGCGAAAGCGCCATACCCCACCACCCGTGCCCGGTCTCCCGCCGTGTCCCCCGAGTTGCGCAAGTCCAGGAGCCGGGCTTTGAGGCCCCGCCGCCTGGCGGCCAGGAGCAGGCCGTCCACCGGGGTCGCTCCGCAGGCCTGTTCGTGGTCGATGTCGTGCCGCAAGGCCAGGATGGCCCGGGCGGTGGCCGAATCCACCTGGCGGGCTACCTCGTAGGGCAAGTAGTGGGAAAGGTCCGAACTTACCACGATCAGGGTCTCCGGTCCGCCCCAGATCGCCTCCAACACTTCCGCCACCTCCTCGGCGGAAGCCGCACCCACCGCCAGGGGCACCAGGGTGAAGGCGCCGAACACGGTCTGGAGGAACGGGAGCTGCACCTCCAGGGAATGTTCCGAGGCGTGGGCTTCGGGGCTCTCCACCACCTGAGGAAAGCGCTGCAAAAGCGTTCGGGCCGCCGCGTCCACTTCCACCGTCCCCAACGGGGTGGCGAAACGTTCCGCCCCGGGGAGGGCAAGTCCCCGCACCGGCACCCGGTGGCAGGGACCCAGCAGGACGACCCGTTTCACCCGGTCGCGGCCTTCCCGCAGCCGGGCGTAAGCGGAAGCGGCCACCGGCCCGGAATAGATGTAACCCGCATGGGGAACGATCAGCGCCTTGGGGAACGGGCCCGATTCCTCCCGCGGGACACGCCGGTCCGCATCCGCCAGCAAGGTGTCCACCGCGCGGGAAAGCGTCGGCGCATCGCTGGGATAGAAGGTGCCCGCCACGGCCGCCGGGCGTACTGGCATCATGAATTTCTCCTTAACGAGCGAGTTAATAGGGTCAAGAGCATCGCCGATCAAGCGGCGGGAATGCGGGGTCAACGGGCGCTCACCCGCTTGGCTTGCCAGCCCTCCTTCGCCGGCTCGGCCAGGAAGCGCACCGGCGCGCCCACCTTCAGCCGGTCGAAGTCCACGTTCACCACGTTCTCCCGATGGAAGTAAAGCTCCCGCCCGTCGTCCGCTTCGATGAACCCGTAGCCGTCGGGAAACAGCCGCGCCACGTGGCCCGAGCCTTCGGGCTCGTGGGCTTTGACCTCGCCCCGGATGCGGCGGGCGTGGGATTCCAGTTGCCGCCGGGCGGCATCGAAAGCGTCCCGCAGCGCCACATAAACGTCCTCGGCCGCATGGCGGGTGACCACCAGCAGGTCCCCCGGCACCTTGAGCTCCAGGCGCACGCTGAACAAGCGCCCCTGGTGGCGGTGCTTGGCGTCCAGCTCCACGTACACCTGGCAGCCCACCAGGTGAGGATGGAACTGCTCCAGCTTCTCGGCCTTGCTCCGAATATGCTCTTCCAGGGCGGTCGACGGGGGCACATCCAGGAACGTGATCTTCAAGGGTCTTTCCATGAAAACCTCCTTGTTCTGAAACGCGTAAGCGTGTCGGGCGGCGGCTTCTCTGCCCAGCTGAGGAAGACGGATCTGGACGGGGATGTTTGGACGCAAGGGGCTTCTCTGGTTCCCTCCCTTCCATCTTAGTCGATGGGTTGAACGGTGGGGGGCGGCGGATGGAGGCGGCCCGCTGCCGTTGGAGGCGGTTCCGGTAGAATGGGGCGATGCCGAAGTTCTTGGCCTTGGTGCCCGCCGCCGGCTCAGGCCTGCGCATGGGGCGGTCAATACCCAAGCAGTATCTCCCCGTCGCGGGCGAGCCCCTGGTCCGCCATGCCCTGCGGGCCCTCAGCGAAGTGAGCTTCCTCGCCGCGATCCACGTGCTGCTGGCGCCCGACGACGCCTTCTGGGACGGCTTCGACTGGAGTGGGTTCGGAGAGCGGCTCCGGGTCCTGCGCTGCGGCGGCGCGACCCGCGCCGAGACGGTGGCCCGAGGGCTCCAGGCGCTCCGAAACGAGCTGGAGGAGACGGACTGGGTGCTGGTCCACGACGCGGCGCGCCCCTGCCTGAAGCCGATGTGGGTGGAACGGCTTGCGCGGGAACTCGAGGAGGATGAGGTGGGGGGACTGCTGGCCATCCCGGTGTCCGATACCCTCAAGCGGGCCGATCCCCAGGGGCGGGTGCTCGCCACCGAGCCCCGGGAAGGGTTATGGCAGGCCCAAACACCCCAGATGTTCCGCTACGGCATTCTTTCCCGGGCCCTCGCGGTGAGCGCGGCATCGGAAGTGACCGACGAGTCCCGGGCGGTGGAAATGCTGGGCCTGAGACCGCGCCTGGTGCCGGGGGATGCGGCCAACCTGAAAGTCACCTTTCCCCAAGACCTGCTGCTGGCGGAGCGGATCATGAACGAAGGGAAAACCCCATGAGGATCGGACACGGTTTCGACGTGCATCCCCTGGTGGCCGGCCGTCCCCTCATCGTCGGCGGCGTGACCATCCCCTTCGAACGGGGCCTGGACGGCCATTCCGACGCCGACGTGCTGCTCCACGCGGTGGCTGACGCCCTCCTCGGGGCCGCGGGCCTGGGGGACATCGGGCGGCTCTATCCGGACAGCGATCCGGCCTACCGGGGCGCCGACAGCCGGGTGTTGTTGCGGGACGTGGCCCGGCGGCTCGCTGCCGCGGGCTTCCGGGTGGTCAACGTGGATGCCACCGTCATCGCCCAGGCCCCTAGGATGGCGCCCTATACGGCGCAGATGGTGGCCAACATCGCCCACGACCTGGGGATCCCGGCGGATTGGGTCAATGTGAAGGCCAAGACCACCGAGGGGCTGGGTTTCACCGGGCGGGGAGAGGGCATCGCCGCCGAGGCGGTGGTCTTGATCGCGCCGGAGCCGTGAGCGGTCCCCCTGAACCGATCCTCCGGGATCGGGTGTTCTTCGCCCTGTGGCCGGACGAGGGACTCCAGCGCCGGCTGGCGCGGCTGGTGGACCAGGTGGTCCTCGCCTGCGGCGGCAGGGGCGTTCAGGCCGGGAAATTGCACCTGACCCTGGTCTTTCTCGGCGACGTGGAGCGGGAGCGGCTGGAGCCCCTACGCGCCCTGGCCGCTTCGGTCAGCGCCCCCCGGGTCGAGCTCACCCTAGACCGGTTGGGCTACTGGCGCCACCACCTCATCGCCTGGGCGGGGGCGAGTACGGTGCCCGAGGCCCTGGCCGGGCTGGTGGCAGGGCTGGAAGAGCGGCTCAGCGCCGCGGGCTACGCCTTCGACCGCCGGCCGTACGTGCCCCACGTGACCCTGGCGCGCAAAGCCCGTTGCCGGGAAAGCTTAACCCTCGAGGAGCCGCTCCTGTGGCGTGCCGATGAATTCGTCCTCGTACGCACGATGCGGGGTAACGGGAGCACCCACTACGAAACCATCGGCCGCTGGCCCCTCGGCGGATGAACCCTTCTGCCGGACTAGAGATAAATGCACTGCTCCAGGTGGCTCGAAAGCTCCCGTTCGGGCACCTTGGTGTAATCCTTCTCGAAGCTATCGGTCACCCGGTCGAGCACGTGGGGATCGAGTTGCCCTTTCAGGAGCCCCAAGAAGGCGGGGGGCGCCACCAGGATCAGCCGCTGGTACTCGTTGCGGCTGCGGCCCAGGTCCAGGAAGCGGGAGAGCTCGAGGGCGAAATGCTGGGCTTCGTGTTGCTTGGGGTCGGTCTGGGGCACGTAGGCGCCGTGTCCGTTGCCGTGGCTTTTGTTGTGTCCGGGGCGGTCGGTCACCAGCCGGGAGGCTTTTTCTCGGCTTGCCGCGTGATCGAACTCTTTGAGTTTCTTCAAGCCTTTTTTCGGTCCGGCGTTTAAGTAGAGCTGGGCTTTGCTGGAATTCGCCACCAGGATCCAGGTATTGGGCATAACGACCTCTTTTCGGCATGGGGGCTGCCATGCCAGTCTAGCGAGATGGCCTTCCCGGGGATAGCTCTCGCCGGGCTGGCGGGCAAGGCTAAAATGAAAGTTTGCTGCCCGCTCCCCACGGGTCCCCGTAGCCAGGGCACTCCGGGAGCGGGATTCGGCGCGAACCTCGGACCAGCGCCCCCTTCAGCCGGCCTGCTGCATGAGGGGCAGGGCTGGCTTGACCCACCGGTACACCCGCATGGGGGGCACGTTCAGCAGCTCCACCTGCACCTGGGGCCGACCGAACAACTCCCGCCCCAGCTCCCCGACCCGATCCCGCACCTGGTAGGCGACAAAGCGGCCGCCCGGGGCCAAGGCGTGGAACACCGCCTGGAGGATTTCCCGGCCGATGCGCCGAGGGATGGTGGAGAAGGGGATGCCGGAGACCACCACTTCCGGTGCCGGAAACCCGTGGGCCCGCAAGTGACGTTCCAAGCCCCGGGCGTCCCCGTGGTGGACGACCAGCCGCGGGTCGCGCATCGCAGAAAGAATGCGCACGAAATCCTGATCCAGCTCGATGCCCAGCAAGCGGGCGTCGGGGGCCATGGCGCGCAACAACGCCCGGGTCGTGCCCCCCGTGCCCGGGCCCAGCTCCACCACCGCCCTGGCTCGGCCCACATCGGCCAGCTCCACCACCCGCCGCTCCAGGAACCGGGAGCTGGGGATGACGGAACCGACCCGGGCGGGGTTCTTGAGGAAACCCTGGAAGAAGGCGAACCGCTCGTCGGGCTGCAGGCGTAAACGATCGAGTCTCAGCACATTTTCCTCCCATGTTATCGAGCCGGGACGGCCGCCTGGGCCTGGGGAAACCTTCCCAGCAGCCCGGAACGCGCCGCCCCGGAGGTGCAAACCCGTTCGTCTGACGAAACAACCCGCGGGCGGGCTGCTTTCGCCGCTTCACATTTTTTTGAATTTACCACAATCCCGCCCATCCCCGCCTCAGGGCCTGGAAAAGGGGATGCGATCGGGGGCGCTCGTGCCGCCGGTCAAGGTAAAGCGCATGGCGTCCTCGAGGGTCCAGTCCGTGGGGGTGAGCCGGTCCACGGGGACGATCTCCACATAACCCGAGGTGGGGTTCGGGGCGGTGGGCACGTACACTACCGCCAGGTCCTGTCCGGTGGCGGTGTCCTTGAGGGTGCGGGTGACGAGCCCCAACGCTTTCAGGGGCGGGTGGGGAAAATCGATCATCACGACCCGCTCCGCACCCGCCGGTTTCTGCTGGATGACCTGGAGGAAGTTCTTGGTGGCGCTGTAGACGGCTTTCACCAGGGGGATGCGGCCCATGAGGGCCTCGAGCCAGGCGAGGATGCGCCGCCCGACCACCCGGCTCGCCGCCCACCCCAGGGCGTAGAGGGCCACCAGGGTGAAGAGGATGGCCACGGCCGACTCGAACCACGGGGCGAACAATTGCTCGGCCACCGCCGGCGAATAGCGGGCGACGAAGGCGGCGAGCCCCTGCACCCAGGGGCGCCCGGCCCGGGAGAGGACGCCGAGCAGGAAGTCGAACACCAGCCACGTGACCCACAGGGGCGCCAGCACCAGAATTCCGGCGACGATATGACGGCCCGCGTGGGCCAGGAAATGGCTATCGGAACTGCGCATCGAGGAGTCCTCCATGGATTGGTTCGCGGGCGAGCCTGGATGGATTTCATGACCGACACGGGGCCGGCCATGGGTCCGTGGGATAATAACCGCTCTCCGTCTCCCGCGAGACCGCCGTGATGCGCGCCTTGAGCACCGCTCCGATGATGGACTGGTCGGACCGGCATTGCCGGTATTTCTTCCGCCAGCTCACCCGGCGCGCCCCCGTGTACACCGAGATGGTGGCGACCGGCGCCCTCCTCCACGGGGACGCGGCGCGGCACCTGGCGTTGCATGGGCTGGAGCATCCGGTGGCGCTGCAGTTGGGCGGCTCCGATCCGCAGGAGCTCGCCCGCTGCGCCCGGCTGGGGGAGCGGTGGGGCTACGACGAAATCAACCTCAACTGCGGCTGTCCCTCGGGGCGGGTGCAGCGGGGCGCCTTCGGCGCCTGCCTCATGGCGGAGCCGGCGCGGGTGGCCGACTGCGTGAAAGCCATGCAGGACGCGGTGGGCGTGCCGGTGACGGTCAAGCACCGCTTGGGCATCGACGCCATCGAGGCCTACGACTTCGTGCGCCGCTTCGTGGAAACCCTCGCTCAAGCGGGCTGCCGCGTCTTCGTCGTCCACGCCCGCAACGCGATCCTCAAGGGCCTGAGCCCCAAGGAGAACCGGGAGGTTCCGCCCCTCAAGTACGACTACGTCTACCGGCTGAAGGGGGAATTTCCCGAGCTCACCATCGTGCTTAACGGGGGCGTGGGCTCATGGGAGGAGATCGAGGCCCATCTCCGGCACGTGGACGGCGTCATGCTGGGGCGCGCCGCCTACCACGACCCCTACCTCCTGGCCGAGGCCGATTGCCGGCTCTATGGCGACCCGCGCCCTCCCAAGACCCGGGAGGAGGTGGTGCGGGCCATGCACGCCTATTGCGTGGAGGAAGTCGAACGGGGCACGCCCTTGCGCGCCATCGTGCGGCACATGCTGGGGTTGTACCACGGCGAGCCCTACGCCCGCGCCTGGCGCCGGCGGCTGTCCGACCCCCGGCGGCTCGCCGCCAACGACCCGGACTTGCTGCTGGAGGCGATGGGCCAAGAGGTATCCTCAGGGCAGCACGTAGCGTTCGCGTAAGTTCTTCTCGGATGCCGTGATCGCGCCGGCCTGGGCGAGAGGCGGGAAGACGCGATTGCGCCCCTGCCCTTTAGCCTGATAGAGCTGCTGATCTGCGGCGCGGATGAGCTCTTGTGCTTCGTTCATCCCCTTGTCCAGGGCGGCTGCGCCGATGCTTGCCGTGACGCGGATCTCCTGAAGCGCACCCTCCATGTCCACGACGGTGAAGCAGCGGGCGGCGATGACGCTGCGCAGCCGTTCGGCGAGGGTCACGACGTCCGAGAGGGGCGTATCGGGCGCGATGATCAGGAATTCTTCCCCGCCATAGCGTCCGACCACGTCCGCCGCTCGCGCGGCGCAGGAAATCTCGCGCGCTAACTGGTCCAGTACCTGATCGCCGGCCGGATGGCCGTAGCGGTCGTTGAGAGCCTTGAAGTGGTCGATGTCCAGCAACAGGATCGAGAGGGGAGTATGGTAGCGGCGCGCCTTTGCGATTTCCACGCCCAGGCGGTGGTCCAGGTAACGGCGGTTGTGGACTTGGGTTAAGGGGTCGGTGATGTTTTCCTTCTCTAGGAGGTTGACCCGCCCGAGGGCTTGGCTCATTTGCCAGATGAGCCGGGTGACCAGCCAGACGAAGCAGGCGCCACCAAAGAACACCCCGGGCGCAATGAGGTCGGCGGTCCGGGCGTTTTCGATGCCGAAGACCAAGGCGTAGCCGAGATAGCCCGCTATGAAGGAGATCACCATGCCAGCCAATAGGTGCCAACGGTGCCGCAGCGCCGCGGTGGGGGAGGTGGCCATCAGGCGCTGTAGCGTCGGCAGGCAGGTGGCGAGAATCAGCGCTCCTGCCAGCACTAACCCGTTCGCCAAGAAAGTTGACATATCCGCTATCCTTGTGCCGTGGGGAGCCCTCTAGACCTACGCGAACCGGGCTTCAGCCAAGTTTTCAAGTCATTGATTTATCGTTCGATTCAATGACGCATCCGCGACACCTGCGCTTTTGGGGGTCCCAGGTCCGTGGGGCTCCCGGGAGATCTAGCGAGACCCGTGCCAGAGTCCCTGGTCCGGCGCATGCCACGGGGGGTTCGGCACTGGGCAGCGAGGCTTGAACCATGGTGCAGCAACGGATCGAAATCGTCCAAGGCGACATCACCCAACAGCCGGTGGACGCCATCGTGAACGCGGCCAACACCACGCTGCTCGGCGGAGGGGGCGTGGACGGCGCCATCCATCGCGCCGCCGGACCGGAGCTTCTGGAGGAATGCCGCGCCCTGGGGGGATGTCCCACCGGGCAGGCCAAGATCACCCAGGGATACCGGCTGCCGGCGAAGTACGTGATCCACGCCGTGGGGCCGGTATGGCACGGGGGCGACCGGGGAGAGGACGAGCTGCTCGCCGGCTGCTACCGCAACGCCCTGCTGCTGGCCGCCCAGCATGGGGTGCGCTCCATCGCCTTTCCCTCCATCAGCACCGGCGCCTACCGCTTTCCCCTGGACCGGGCCGCTCGCATCGCCCTCACCGAGATCAGCCGCTTTCTCGCGTCCCATGCCTTGCCCGAACGGGTGATCTGCGTCTGTTTCGACGAGCGGGTCCTGCAGGCGTACCGGGCGACCTGGGCGGCGTTGCAACAGGGGCGCTGAACGCCCTGCCGGAGGGGCTTCCCCCGCTATAATCCCGGTGCATTGCGGACTCGCCCACGCGCTTTGAACATCCTCGCCCTCGACACTTCCAGCGAGCATTGCTCGGTCGCCCTCTGGCTCGATGGCGAGGTGCGGGATCTGGAGCGCTTCGCCGGCCAGCGTCACACGGAAATGGTGCTGCCCATGGTGGACGAGCTTCTCGCCCAAGCAGGGCTCGAGCTTTCTCGACTTTCGGGTATCGCCTACGGCGCCGGGCCGGGCTCCTTCACCGGGCTGCGCATCGCCTGCGGTCTCGCCCAGGGACTCGCCCTAGGGGCGGGGCTGCCGGTGATCGGGGTGAGCACCCTGGAGGCTCTGGCGGAAGCGTGCGCCGCGCCGCGGGTGATCGCCTGCTTGGACGCCCGCATCGGCGAGATTTATCACGCCGCCTACGAGCGGGACGCCGCCCGCGGGCGGGAGAAGGGCGCCTGGCGGGTGGTGAGCGCCCCCCGGCTGTGCCGGCCCGAGGACGCGCCCGAGGTGCCGGGCGTGGGCTGGTGGGGCTGCGGCAGCGGCTTCGACGTGTATCCGCAGGCCCTGGGAAAGCGTTACGGCGCCCGCCTAGCCCAAGTGTTGCGAGGACGCCACCCCCGGGCCCGGGAGATGGCGATGCTGGCGGCGCTGCGCTTCGCCGCCGGAGAAGGGCGGGATCCGGCCGAGGCCGCGCCCCTTTACCTGCGCGACAAGGTGGCCCTCCCGGAGGGGGAGCGATGAGCGCCGTGGTTAGGGATGAGCCCGTGCTGCGCCCCATGCGCGCGGAGGACGTGGAGCGGGTGGTCCGCATCGAGCAGGAGATCTACGCCTTTCCCTGGACCCGGGGCAACTTCCTCGACTCGATCCGGGCCCGCTACCACTGCTACCTGTACGAGGCGCCGGGCGCCCTGGTGGGCTACGGGGTGATGATAGTGGCGGTGCAGGAGGCGCACCTGCTCAACTTGAGCATCGCCTCGAGCTGGCAGCGGCGCGGCCACGGGCGGGAGCTCCTCGGCCATTTCATGCGCATCGCCCGGGAGCAGGGAGCCCGCACCATGGTGCTGGAAGTGCGGCCGTCCAACGACGCGGCGTCCCACCTATACCGCCGCGCCGGATTCCGCATCGTGGGGGTGCGCCCCAACTACTACCCGGCCGAGGGCGGGCGGGAGGACGCCATCCTGATGGAGCGGCCCCTGTGAGCACGCGGCGGCGGGAGGCGGCGCTCAAGGTGCTGGGCCTGTGGCCGCGCTGGCGGCTCAGGCATCAGAAGTCAGAAGTCAAAGGACGGCCGTCCGGAGAGGAAGCTGCTTCTTTGTCAGTTCAGGTTCCTGTCGCGGAGGCGACGGCGCGGCGCGAGCGGGATTCAAGCCCGCTCCCGCCGCGCCAGCCTGGGGCGTCCGCGGCGCTGGAGGTGGTGTCCCCGGCGGTTTCCCCGCAAGGCGCCGACCGGCGCAGCCGCATCCTGGGCCTGGACTGGGCGGCCCTCAAGGCCTGCGTGGCCCAGTGCACCGACTGCAAGTTGGCCCAGGGACGCACCCGGACCGTGTTCGGCGTGGGGGACGAGAACGCCGACTGGCTGTTCGTGGGTGAAGGCCCTGGCGCCGAGGAAGACGCCCGGGGCGAGCCCTTCGTGGGCCAGGCGGGAAAACTTCTCGACAGCATGCTGGCTGCCATCGGGCTCAAGCGGGGCGAGAACGTCTACATCGCCAACGTGGTGAAATGCCGACCGCCGGGCAACCGCACGCCGGCGCCGGAGGAGATGGAGCGCTGCGAGCCCTACCTGGAGCGGCAGATCGAGCTGATCCGCCCGCGGCTGATCGTGGCCCTGGGGCGCGTGGCGGCCCAGAGCCTGCTCAAGACCGACGCCTCCATCGCCAGCCTGCGCCGCAAGGTGCACCGCTATCGGGGAACGCCCCTCATCGTGACCTATCATCCGGCCTACCTGCTGCGCAACCTCCCCGACAAGGCCAAGGCTTGGGAAGACCTGCTGTTCGCGGTGGAAACGATGAAGAAGTTAAAGGCGGGCTCCCTTGACCCTTGAAGCGCCGCCCCGGCCGCCCCATTTACCGTTTGCCTTGTTTCGACGCGAGGAGGACTCGATGCTCAAGCGCCTGGCCGCGATCGTGGCCGTGTTCGGTTCCCTGGCCCTCGGCGGCTGCGGCTACAACACCCTCCAGGCCCAGGACGAGCAGATCAAGGCTGCCTGGGCGGAGGTCCTGAACCAGTATCAGCGCCGCGCCGACCTGATCCCTAACCTGGTGGAAACGGTCAAGGCTTTCGCCGCCCAGGAGCGGGAAGTCCTGCAAAGCGTAACGGAGGCCCGGGCGCGGGCCACGGCGATCCAGGCGAGCCCGGCGCTGGTCGACGACCCCGAGGCGTTCAACCGCTTCCTCGAGGCCCAGGGGGAGCTTTCCTCCGCCCTGGCCCGGCTGCTGGTGGTGGTGGAAAACTATCCCCAGCTCAAGTCCGACGCCAACTTCCGCGATCTCCAGGCCCAGCTCGAGGGCACCGAGAACCGCATTGCGGTAGCGCGCCAGCGCTACATCCGCGCCGTGCAGGAATACAACACCACGGTGCGCCAGTTCCCGACCAACCTCACCGCCATGCTATTCGGCCACCAGGTCAAGCCCACCTTCACGGTGGAAGAAGAGCGGGCCCTGGCGGCCCCGCCCCGGGTGGACTTCGGCACGCCCGCGCCGGCCGCCCGATGAAGCGGGCGCCGGGTCTCGCTGCCGCGCTGTTCCTCCTCGCCGCGCTGGCGGCGCTCCCGGTCCAGGCGCAAGCGCCGGTTCCCGAGCTCCGGGCTCGGGTGACCGATCTCACCGGCACCCTCTCCGCCGGCGAGCGCCAGGCGCTGGAGCAGCGGCTGGAAGCCTTCGAGAAGAAGAAGGGCAGCCAGATCGCCGTCCTTGTGGTTCCCACCGTGCGCCCGGAAACCATCGAGCAGTACGCCATCCGGGTGGCGGAGCGATGGAAGCTGGGGCGCGAAGGGATCGATGACGGCGTCCTGGTGTTGGTGGCGAAGGAAGACCGGGAGCTGCGCATCGAAGTAGGCTATGGGCTGGAGGGCGTACTGCCCGACGCCATCGCCAAGCGGATCATCGACGAAGTCATCGTGCCGCGGTTTCGCCAGGGGGATTTCTACGGCGGCTTGAGCGCCGGAGTGGAGCGCGTGATCGGGGTGATCGAAGGCGAGCCCCTGCCGCCGCCCCGGGAAGGGAAACCCCGTCGCGCTCCCTCGGCCGCGGCGCTGGAGTTTCTGTTTGTCGCCGGCTTCTTTCTCGTCACCTTCGGCGGCGCGGTGCTGCGGGCCTTGCTCGGCCGGCTGCCGGCGGCGCTGGCGGTGGGCGCCGGCCTCGGCCTGCTCGCGTGGTTCCTCCTCGCCTCCGCCGTGCTCGCCCTCCTGGTGGGGCTGGCGGCTTTCGCCTTGACCCTGGCGGGCGGCGCTCCCCGGCGGGCGGCCCGGGGCACGAGGGGCTGGCCGACGACCGGGGGATTCGGCGGGTGGGGAGGCGGCTTCAGCGGCGGCGGGGGCGGTTTCGGCGGCGGAGGCGCTTCGGGGCGATGGTGATGGACTTCAAACGCCTCCTGCGGCACCTCTCGACCGGGGGCTTCCATCTGCGCAGGCGCTTTCCGCCGACGGCGTTCCAGCGCATCGAGGCGGCGATCCGGGAAGAGGAGGCGACCCATCGGGGCGAGATCTGCTTCGCGCTGGAGGCGGCCTTGCCCCTGGGGGCGCTGCTCGCCGGGGTAAGCGCCCGGGCGCGGGCGATCCAGGTCTTTTCCGAGCTGCGGGTGTGGGACACGGAGGAAAACAACGGCGTGCTGATCTACCTTCTGCTCGCCGACCAGGATGTGGAGATCGTCGCCGACCGGGGGGTCTACCGGGTGGCCGGCGCCGAGGCCTGGGAAGCCATCTGCCACGAAATGGAAGCGGCGTTCCGTGAAGGCCGCTTCGAGGAAGGCGTGATCGCCGGCATCCGCCGCGTCTCCGAGTTGCTGCGCCGGCACTTTCCCGCCGAGGGCGGTCCCCGCAACGAGCTGCCGGACCGGCCGGTGGTGCTGGGCCCGAGGTGAACCCCCGGTCAGTTGCCGAAGAGCCGCTTGAAAAAGTCGGTGGGTCCGCCCGTGGACGAGCCCTCCTTGGGCTTTTCCTGGGTGTCCGCTTTGGATGCGCCGCCGGTGAGGGCCACCTGGCACGGATTGGGAGGCACCGATTCGAGGAGGAGAGCCTGCCCGATGAGGGAGAGTCCGCCGGTCAAGATGGCCGCGCCCACCGTGGCCGCTGCGGTGGCAACGCCCCGGGCGTCGGCTTCCACCCGCGGATCGGCCAGCGTTCCCCCCAGGCGCACCAGGCTTGCCAGTTGCCCCGCGCCGATGCGAAGTCCCGTGACGGCCTTGGGCCGGAAGCCCAGGTCCAGGGTCTCGTCCCGCAGGTTAATGGCGCCGCCGCCGATCACGTGGACCTTGTCGGTCTCCAGGGCGATGCCGTTGTCGATGCGGGCGATGCCCTGCTGGATGGGAAAGCGCACCACGGCGCACTTGAGTTCGGTGTAGGGTTCCCCCTGGCGCGCGGGGTTCAGGGCGTCGAACAGCTCGGTGATGTCGGCCCCCAGGTCCAGGGCCCGGGTCTTGACCCATCCCGGCCCCAGGACCACACGCACCTGCCCGTGCGCGCCGGCCATCAGGCTGCGCAGTGACTCGCCGCTTCCCCGCAGGCTGATCGCCACGTCCGCCTTGGAGCCGGAGACCGCGCCGGGATTTCCCGCCAGGGCCAGCAGGGTACCCATGTCCAGGCCCGAGCCTTCTAGCCGGCCGTTGACCGCGAGGGTTTTCCCAGAGGCGGCGTCCGCGTTGAGATGGAGCCGGAGATCTGACGCCCCCAAGCGGACGCTCACCGGATCGGCGACCATGCGCCCGTTCTGGAAGCGCACCCTTGCCTGGAGCCCTTCCACCGTCTTGCCTTCCCCCAGGGCGAGCCTGGCCACCTCCAGGGTCGCGTCCCCATGGAGCGCCTGGAGGGCCGCCACGGGAAAGGGCGTGGCCGGAAATACGCGCCCGTCCCTCGCCCGGGGTTCCCTGTCGGTCTTGGCGGCGATGGCGCGCCGCGCCCCATGGATCTCGGCGAGATCCAGGAGGGGAGAGCTGAGCTTCACGGAAATCTCCCGCCGCTCGCCGGTGAGGGCGAGCCGCGCCGTCCCCGACAGGGTGCTCTTGCCGATGGCGGCCTGGAAAGGATCCACCGCCACCCGGCCTCCGTTTCCCGTGATGCGGCCTTCGAGGCGCAGGGGTGGAAGCCGTGGCAGCCCGGTGCCGGCGATCCGGGCGATGGGGGTGAGATCCGGTACCTCGGCCTGCACCTTGAGGTCCATGCCGTCCAATTGGGACGAGAGGGGCGCCGTCCCCCAGGCGGTGAGCCTGGCGCTCTCCACGGTGAGAGCCAACTCCAGGGGCGCCAGGGCGCCTTGCTCGCCGAAGGCGAGGGGATTGCCGATCTCGCCCCGCAGGGCGACCGGCACCCCGTTGTAGGTTCCCCGGGCCGAGAGCTGGACCCGCTGGTAGCCGCTCGTGGACTCGAAATCCAGCGCCTCCAGGGCCAGCCGGAGAGTGCGCCGGGTGCGTCCGTCCCGGTAGGCGAGGGTGCCCCGGTCGATGCGCACTTCCCGGATCTCCACAGGCGGGACTTTGGCCTCCTCTCCCGCCGGCGGCCCGGGCGTCTTGACGTCCAGGACCCAGTTGCCCGTCCCTTTGCCGTTGGTTTCCAGGAGGATGTCGGGTTCGATCAGCACCAGGCGGTGGAGCACCACGTCCCCGGTGAGGAGGGGCAGCAACGCGAGGCGCACCTCCAGGCGTTTGACCCGCGCCAGGTCCGGGCGCGACCCCCAGCGGGCGTTCTGGAAGCGCACGCCTTCCACCACCAGGGTAGGGAACAAGGACAGCTTGAATTGGGGCCGGCCTTCGATGGAAAGCTCGCGCCCGGTGGCTTCCTTCACCTTCGCGGTGGCGAGGGCCGCGTAGCGGTCCAGGTCGATGGAGCGCACCGCCACTGCCGCCGCCAGCAGCAGGAGGGCGAGCGCCGCGCCAGCGCCGATCAAGAGCTTTTTCGCGCGCATAGAGCGAGGGCGAGAGGAGGGCCCGGTGCCCGGAGAAGGGAGGCTATCACGGGCGAGCCGGCGGATGAGAAGCGGGCCGATGATCGTCCCGGGTCAGGGGATGAGCGTGGCCAGCCCGGACTTCACGAGGGACTCGGGAGGATAGCGCGGGCCGGATGAGAAATATCCGGGCTAGCCCACCCAGGCGTGCTCCAGCACGTCCAGCCGCAGGTCCTGGCTGAAGCGCTGGCCGTCCCCCTCGCAGGTCAAGGTGACGATGTGCACGCCGGGCTCGGAATAGACGATCTCGTGAGTGAAGGTGCCGGGGAGCGCCACCTCGGCCTCGGCCAGGGTGGCGCCGCCCTCGTCCGTCAGCCGGCAGCGGGCGCGGCCGCGGCCGTCCAGCAGGGCCTGGACATGGAAGGACTGCCCGGGGCAGCGGCGGTAGACCTGGGGATCCCGGTTGGGGTTGTAGGGAAGGCGGTTGAGCTTCACCAGTTTCACGAGGGGCTTCATACGGATTTCCCAAGGCAAGGCAAGATGCGTAAAATGAACATATTAGAGAATGCTAATCCTATCCCATTTTCCGCCGAGCGTGCGTTCCATGTCCGATCCTAGCTCCCTGATTCAGGTGTTCGAGGAAACGGGTGAGGCCCTGGCCGTCCTGGAGGCCCAGGCCCGGGAAGGGCGCCTGCCTCCCGTGGGGGAGACCGTGGAGCGCTGCATTGCCCTCGTCAGGGGGCTCATCGTGGCCTATCTCCGGGACGAGGGGTGCAAGCCCGTGCCTCCCGACGGGGCCGACTTGCTGGAGGTGTGGAAAGTCCTGGTGAAGGGGGAACCCTTCTGGAACACCATCCGGGACAACCTGCGGGAGCTGGTCTACTACCGCAACTGCCTGGCCCTCGGACGGGAGGACGCGCTGCCGGCTGTGCCGGAGAAGATGGCGGTGCGCACCGCCCGCCACCTCTACCTCTTCATCAAGACCCGTTGCATTCGCGAGGGCCGCATAGCAGCATAGCGAGAAGGAGCGGTTCGCTCCCAGGACAAGGGCGGTCAAGCCCGACGGAAGCCATGAAACAATTCGTCAACCGCCTGCGCGGCGTGGAGCGCGACATCCTCCAGGCGCCCGAACGGGGCGCCCCTCCCTACTACGAGCCCCAGGGCAACGAGATCCAGGTGTTCGAAGCGGCCTGGCGCAAGCGCTTGCCAGTGATGCTGAAGGGACCCACCGGCTGCGGCAAGACCCGCTTCCTGGAGTACATGGCGTGGCGCCTGAACCGGCCCCTGGTGACGGTGGCCTGCCACGAAGACCTGACCAGCGCTGACCTGGTGGGCCGCTTCCTGCTGGAGGGGGATGAGACCGTGTGGCAGGACGGGCCCCTCACCCGGGCGGTCAAGGCCGGGGCCATCTGCTACTTGGACGAGATCGTGGAGGCGCGCACCGACACCACGGTGGTGATCCATCCCCTCACCGACCACCGGCGGCGCCTGCCCCTGGAGAAGAAGGGGCAGGAGATCGAGGCCCACGAGGACTTCATGCTGGTGATCTCCTATAACCCGGGCTACCAGACGGTACTCAAGGACCTGAAGCCTTCCACCAAGCAGCGCTTCATCGGCATCCAGTTCGATTTTCCGGACGAGGCCTTGGAGCTGCGCATCCTCGGCAACGAAGTCCCGGAGCTAGACCCCCAGCTCGCCCGCAAGCTGGTGGCGGCGGGCCAGCGGGCGCGCGCGCTCAAGGACCACGGGCTGGAGGAAGCGACCTCCACCCGCGCCCTCGTCTATGCCGCCAGCATGATGGCGGCGGGGCTGGCGCCGGTGGAAGCGTGCCGCGTGGCTATGGTCAATCCGGTCACCGACGACATGGAGCTGGCCGAGGCCCTGATGGAAATCGTGCGGGCCCATTTCGAATAGGGCCGCCGCGGGTCGCAAGCGTTGACGCTCGAATCGTTCATCCGCGACTACGGCTACCTGGCCGTCTTCGTCGGAACCTTTCTCGAAGGCGAGACCATCCTGCTGATGGCCGGCTTCGCCGCCCAGCGGGGTTATCTCTCCCTTCCCGAGGTCATAGCGGTCGCCTTCCTCGGGGGCTTCGCCGGCGACCAGCTTTACTTTCACCTGGGCCGGCGGCACGGAAGCGCCCTGCTCGAGCGGTTTCCCTCCCTGCGGGAGCGCACCGAGGCGGTGCGCCGGCTGCTCTTCCGCTTCCACGCGCTCATCATCCCGGCGTTGCGCTTCGTGTACGGGATGCGGGTGATCGGCCCGATGGCGCTGGGGATGAGCGCGGTGCCGCCGCGTCGCTTCTTGGCGCTCAACCTGGCGGGCGCAGCCCTCTGGGCTGCCCTGATAGCGGGCGCCGGCTACTTTTTCGGCCGGGCGCTGGAGCTCCTGGTGCGGGATCTGGCGCGTTTCGAAGCAGCGGTATTCGGGCTCATGGCGGCCGTGGGCGTGGCGGCGTGGCTCGTACTCCACCGCCGGGGGAAGCACCGGCCGCAATGAGGCGTCGTTTTCCATGTCGGACGACATCGACGGTCTGCTGCACGAGCTGGCCCAGGTGAGCTTCGTCGCCCATCGGGACGCGGTGGACGCCTTGCCCGCGATCCGCCGCCACGGCGAGGCGACGGCCTCGGCCTGGCTCGCGGCTTGCCGGGTGCTCTTCCTCCACGACCGGGAGGCGGGCAAGGCGTTCATCCGTCTGAGCGGAGAGGCCGAGCGCATGTCGGAGTTGGTGCTCCCCTGGACCTCCCAGGCCCTGGCGTTTCTCGACTTCCGGGCCCCGGCCCGGGCGGTGGAGGGCTTCATGGAAAACCTGCCCCAGGCCTTCGCCACCCTGGGGCACGCGGGGGAGGCGCGCTGGGCCGAGATCGGCTTCCTCTGGTGTCGCCGGCACCTGGAAAGCGGCACCCTCTATTTCCGCACGCCGGTGGCGGACCTGGCGGGCCGCCAGGGGATCACGGGGGTGGAGCACATCACCCAGCCGGCGGAGGAGCTCTACGAGACCCGGCGCCTGATGCTGGCCGCTTATCTCCCCGGAGCCATCAAGGTGCGAAACCTCCTGGGGCCCCAAGCCCTGCTGCCCTGGGCCCAACGGGGCGCGGACATCCTGCAGGCGGGCCGGCTGCGGGGCGAGGCCTATTTCCGGCTGGAATCCGAGGAAAGCCTGCAGATCCTGCTGGAGCAGGTGCCGGGCTACCGGGTCGCCGAGCATCAGCGGCTGCTGGAATGCCTGCTCGCCGCCTGGTTCGAGACGCCCCCGCCGGTGCGGGAGAGCGCCTGGTCGCCGGATCAGGGGCGCGCTTTCGTGGAAACCGACGGGCGGGCCGTGTACGTGCCGGTGGCCCTGCCCGAGCGGGAAGAGGCCGTCGTGGGCTTGCTGCACAACGCCGGCCACGTGGCCTGCGGCTCTTTCGAGCGGGCCCAATTGCAGGCCCTGTTCGCCGCCGCCGGCGTGGATCCCGGCCCCCTTTCGCTCCAGCAGCGGGCGAGCCTCGATCCGGTCTTTGCCGCCTTCGGCGAGGATGCGCCCCGCTTCCGGCTCCTCTTCGACCTGTGCGAGGACCTACGGGTGGACGCTCGCCTGCGCCGTCGCATTCCCAACCACCTGCGGCGACTCATGCGACTGGCGGAGCGGCGACCCATGCCTGCAGGCCCGGCCGCGCCCTATTACCGGGCGGCCCTGGACACCTTGCGCCTCGTCCTGGATGAGACCACGGTCGGCCCCGAGCGGCAGGCCGAGCTCCAGTGGGATGAGTACCTTCGCCCCTTGACCGGGGAAGGGGCCACCCTGGTGGACGCGTTCCAGGCGGCGAAGAAGCTGCTCGCGGGCAGCACCTTTCCCCCGCTCCCGACGATGGAGGATTTCCAGCAGGCGTATCTTCCCGGGCGTTCCCCCCACGGAGGGCGGGGGGTTTACCCCCAGGAAACGGAGGACCGATCCCGGGCGGCCCAAGGGGAAGGGGAAAGGGACGCGCCCGCCCGGGAAGGGGCCGTGGGGAAGGGACGGGAGCAGTCCGAGGAGGTCGCGGCCGGCGCCCAGGTGGCCCCCGTAGAGGCGGCGACGGGACAGGCCGCGGCGGGGCTGGGTCGCGACCTAGGCCGGCGGGCCCAGGACGCTTCCGCCGGCGCCGGGCCTCACCGGGCCCAGGAGCGGGGCGTGCCTTACCCGGAGTGGGATTACCGGGAGGGGCGCTATAAGACCCGATGGGCCTGGGTCCAGGAGCGGCGCCTTTCCGAGACCAACCTGGCAGAGGCCGAGCGGCTGATCGCCGCCTATGGGGAAGCGGCCGCCCGCTTGAAGCGAGCGATCCAAGCCCAGAAGCCCACCCGGCTCGCCCCCCGCCGGCGCCAGTGGGAAGGGGAGGAGGTGGACGTGGACGCCGCCGTGACTTTCATCACGGAAAAGCACGCCGGCCGCCTTCCCTTGCCCCGGGTCTACCGGCAGCGGCAGCGGCAGGAGCGGGACATCTCGGTGACGTTGCTGGCCGATCTGTCCACCTCCGTCATGCAGCAGCTCCCGGGGGAGCAGGGGCGCCTCGTGGACCGCATCCGGGCCGGCATCCTGCTCTTCGCCCAGGCGATGGAGGAGGTGGGCGATCCCTACGCCATCGCCGGCTTTTCCTCCAAGTATCGGGACAACGTGAGCTACTACACTATCAAGGACTTCGACGAGCCTTTCACCACCGAGGTGCGGGCGGTGGTGGGCGGGCTTTCGGGACGCCTCGCCACCCGCATGGGGGCGGCCATCCGCCACGCCATCGCCCGTTTCGCCGCGAGCCCTACGCCCCGACGGCTGCTCCTGATCCTCTCCGATGGCCGCCCCGAGGACTACGACGACGGCGGCGACATCCGTTACCTGCACGAGGACACCCGGGTGGCGGTCAAGGAGGCGGTGAACCAGGGGGTGCACCCGTTCTGCATCACGGTGGATCCGGCGGGCAGCGACTACCTGCCCAGGATCTTCGGCCACGGGCACTTCCTGGTGCTGGACCACATCAACTCGCTGCCGTTGCGGCTTCCGGAGATCTACCTGCGGTTGAGGCGATGATGAAATGAGCGCCTTCGATCCCTATCCAATTCCCCGCCACGCCACCCTCATCGCCGCCGACCGGCAGGGCCTGGGCGCCTACGGAAAGAATCATCCCCTCGCCATCCCCCGGGTCTCCCTCACGGTGGCCCTGATCCGGGCCTACGGAGCTCTCGCCGAGGGGGAGCTTCTCGCGCCCCGTAAGGCGGCCGACGTCGAGCTCACCGGGTTCCATACCCCCGATTACGTGGCGGCCTTGAAGCGCAGCGAAGCCCTGGGGCGAGTGACGAGCGCCCACCGGGCGCGCCATCGTCTGGGCACCCTGGAGAACCCCTACTTCGAGCGTTTCTTCTCCATCGCGGCCGCCGCAGCCGGCGGGAGCCTCCAGGCGGCGGAGGCGGTGCTCGCCGGACGGGTCGCCTTCAATCCCGCAGGAGGCATGCACCACGCTCGGCCCGACCATGCCCGGGGCTTCTGCTACTTCAACGATCCGGTGTTGGCGATCTTGCGGCTTAAGGCGGAAGGATGGCGGGTGCTGTATTTGGACCTGGACGCCCACCATGGCGACGGGGTGGAGGAGGCCTTCGCCGACGATCCTGACGTGCTCACCCTGTCCCTGCACATGGACACGGCCTACGCCTATCCCCACCGGGGCGGGCGGCTGGAGGACGTGGGCACCGCCCTAGGGGGTCATACCACTATCAACGTGCCGCTCCCCCCTCGCACCCATGACGGGGAGTATCGGCTCCTCTTCGACGCCGTGTGGGGGCCCGTCCTGGAGCGCTTCGCTCCCGAGGTCATCGTGCTCCAGGCGGGCACGGACCTGCTGGCTGCCGACCCCCTGGGGAAGCTGGCTGTCTCCACCCAATGCTTCCTGGACATCTGCGGCGAGGTGCTGCGCACCGCCCCCCGACACCCAGACGGCACGCCCCGGCTCCTCGCCACCGGTGGAGGCGGCTACCACCCGGCGCTCCTAGCCCGGGCCTGGGCGGGGCTGTGGGGCCTCCTCTCCGGGCGGACGCTGCCCGACGAGATCCCGCTCGAGGGAGCGGAAAGGCTGCGCGCCGCGGCATGCAACCAGGACGAAGATGCGCCCGGCGACCCGCGCCTGTACTGGTCCCGGCTGGACGAGCCGACCGAGGGACCCATACGCCCGGAAGTGGTCGAGCTCGCCCGGCGGCTCGCTGCCCATCCCTTTTTCCGCGGGTGACGATGGGGGTGGAGACGCCCGTTCCCGGTTACGCCACCCGCCGGGGCACCGAAGAATACGCCCTCCGGTTCGGCGCCTGCTGCGGCGCTGGGCACTACAGCGAGTTCCTCAATCTACACCTCAAGCTCTCCTCCCTGGGCCTGGGCACTTTTCCCGGGGCGGCGAGGGACGAGGTGGACGAGGGCTACGCTGCCATCGTGGAGCGGGCGCTGCTTGAGGGTATCAACGTCATCGACACCGCAGCCCATTACCGCTACGGTCGGTCCCTGCGGGCGGTGGGTGAGGGCCTGCGCCGAGCGTTCGCCGCGGGCGTCACTCGGGAACAGGTGTTTCTGATCTCCAAAGGTGGGTTTCTCGCTTTCGAAGGCGGGCCGCCAGAGGATTTTGACGCCTGGTTCGAGTCGGCCATCGCGGGCCGCGGCCTAGGAGATCGGCGCGATCTGTGCGGCGTACACCTCCTAGCCCCCGAGCACATCGCCTGGCAGCTCGATCGCTCCCTGGAGCTGCTCGGCGTGGCGACCCTGGACGCCTTCCTCGTGGACCAGCCCGAGGTTCACCTCCCCGCGATCGGCAAGGCCGAGCTGAACCGCAAGCTGGAGCGGGCCTTCGTCGCGCTGGAGCGGGCGGTGGCAAAGGGCTTGATCCGCTGCTACGGAGTTTCCACCTTCAACGCCTTCCGAGTGGAGACCGATCATCCCCTGTTCCAGTCGCTACCGTCTCTGCTGGGATTGGCGGAGAAAGCCGCCCGCGCAGCCACGGGGGATCCCCAGGCGCGGCACCACTTCCGCGTGATCGAGGTGCCTTTCAATCAGATGATGACGGAGGCATTCACCCGGTTCTCCCATGCCACCGGCCAGGGCAACATCGCCTCCACCCTGCAGGCGGCCCACCAGTTGCGCGTGTACGTGCTGGCGAGCCACACCCTAGGCAAGGGGCGACTCGCGCAGTGTTGCGCCGAGGGCGTGCTTGCCGCCTTGCGCGAGCTTCCCAACCACCCCCAGCGGGCCATGCAGTTCAACCGATCCACCCCCGGCATCGGCACCAGCCTGGTGGGCGTGAGCACCTTGGCGCACCTGGAGGACCTGCTGGCGGTGGCCCGCATGCCGCCCATGTCCAGGGAGGCCTATCTGCGGCTGTACCGGCGGGCGGAGTGAGACCCGGCCGTGGGGCGTCACTCTTCCTCATGGAAGGCCTCCTCTCGCCGCTTGCGCAGGGTGGGCGAAAGCACCACGAACATGGCTGCCACTGCCAGGGCCAGCATCACGGCGCTCAAGGGGCGAGTGACGAAGACGGTGGGATCGCCCCGGGACAGGAGCAGGGCCCGCCGCAGGTATTCCTCCATCATGGGGCCGAGAATAAAGCCGAGCAGCATCGGCGCGGGCTCACAGTCCAGCTTGGCGAACACGTAGCCCAGCAGGGCGAACAGCGCCATCAGGTACACGTCGTACTGGCTGTTGTTGACGCTGAACACGCCGATGGCGCAAAAGACCAGAATCGCGGGATAGAGCAGGTGATACGGCACGCTGATCAACCGCACCCACAAGCCGATCAAGGGAAGGTTGAGGATGACCAGCATGAGGTTGCCGATCCACATGGAGACGATGATTCCCCAGAACAGCACCGGTTGCTCGTTTACCACCGAGGGGCCCGGCTGGATGCCCTGAATGATCATCGCCCCGATCATGAGCGCCATCACCGGGTTGGACGGGATGCCCAGGGTTAGCATGGGGATAAACGAAGTCTGGGCGCCGGCGTTGTTGGCCGACTCGGGCCCGGCGACCCCTTCGATGGCACCCTTGCCGAACTGCTCCGGATTTTTCGAGATCTTCTTTTCCAGGGAGTAGGAGGCGAAAGAAGCGAGCATCGCCCCGCCACCGGGCAGGATTCCCAAGGCGGAACCCAGGGCCGTGCCCCGCAGCACCGGGGCGGCGATGCGCTTCAAGTCCTCCAAGGTCGGCATAAGACCGGTCACGTGCTTGATGGTCACTTCCCGGGTCGCCTCGTGCTCAAGGTTTCGGATGATTTCGCCCAGACCGAACATGCCCATGGCCACCACTACGAAACCGATGCCGTCGGCGAGCCAGGGCTGGTCGAAGGTGTAGCGCTGCAAGCCAGAGTTCACGTCGGTGCCGATGAGACCCAGCAGAAGCCCCAATACGATCATGCCGATGGCATGTAGCAGGGAGCCGTGGGCCAGCACCACTGAGGCCACCAGCCCCAGCACCATGAGGGAGAAGTACTCCGCGGGTCCGAATTTCAACGCCAGCTCCGCCAGCGGCGGCCCGAACAGGGCGAGGACGAAGGTGGCCAGCGTCCCGGCGACGAAGGAGCCGATGGCGGCGGTGGCGAGGGCCTTGCCCGCTCTTCCCTGGCGCGCCATTTGGTAGCCGTCCAGGGCGGTGACCACGGAGGCTGATTCTCCCGGAAGGTTCACCAGGATGGCGGTGGTGGAACCGCCGTACTGGGCGCCGTAATAGATGCCCGCCAGCATGATCAGGGCCGACACCGGTGGCAGTGTAAAAGTGAGGGGCAGCAGCATGGCGATTGTGGCCACCGGCCCCAACCCCGGCAGCACCCCGATCACGGTTCCGAGCAGCACCCCGATGAAGCAGTAGAGCAGGTTTTCCGGCGAGAGGGCGGCGGCAAAGCCGATGCCAAGGCTGGAGAAGAGTTCCATGGCGGCGCTCCGTCAGCCGCCGAGCCAGGGACCGAAGAGCGGCAGGGGGAGGCCCAGTGCCTGCACGAACACCAGGGCGCAGAAGAGGGTCAACCCCGCCGCCAGGGCGATGGAAGGGAACCAGCGGAAGTGGGCGCTGGCGTAGGCGCTTGCCAGCACCAGTACCGCGGTGGCGGGAACCAGGCCCGCGCCCCGCACCAGCACACCGAAGAGCAACGTGGGGACCAGCACGAGGACCACTTTACGCCAGGCCAACGGGGCGATTTTTTCCCCGTGCCGAACCAGGGAACGGATGAGGGCGGCGAGGCCGATGAGGGTGAGCAGCCCTCCCAGAACGGTGGGGAAGTAGGCGGGGCCCATCTTGAGCGCTGTGCCCATGGGATAGTCCCGCGCGATGACGATGGCCGCGAGGCCGATGGTCACGTAAAGGACCCCGGTCCAGAAATCTTTTGGATGCTTGATGAGCGAAGGCACGGTTTGGCCTCCTTCTCCGCCTCAGGCGAAGAACACAAAAGGCGGGCTGCGCCTCACGTGCTGTCCGCCTACAAGATTGTCAATCAGCGTACACTCCTGCCTTCTTAAGGATGGGTCCCCACTTGTCGATCTCCCGCTTCAAATGTTCCCGCAGGGCTTCGGGGGTGGCTCGCTCCAAAGCCACCGGCTCGGTGCCCAGGTCAGCAAAGCGCTGCTTGACGGTGGCGTCCTGGAGCGCCGCTTTGAGCGCGGCGGAAAGCTTGTCCACGACGGGCTTGGGCGTACCCTTGGGCGCATACAGACCATGCCAGACGGTGACCTCAAAGTTGGGCAGGCCTGCTTCGTGCAGCGTAGGCACATCGGGCAGGGAAGGCACCCGGGTCTTGGTGGTGACGCCGTAAACCTTGATCTTCCCGGCCCTTATCTGGCTCGTGGTGTTGGTGGTTTGGTCGCACATGAAGTCCACTTGGCCGCCCAGCAGGTCGTTCATGGCCGGTCCCGTGCCCTTGTAGGGGACCGTGGTAAGGGGGGTTTCGATGGCGCTCATGAACAGGGTGCCGCAGAGGTGGGACGCCGAGCCCAGGCCCGCGTTGGCGTACGTCACCTTGTCCTTGTTGGCCTTGACGTAAGCGAGCAGCTCCTTGAAGTCCTTGGGCGGGAAATCCTTGCGCGCCACTAAGGTCATGGGCACCTCGGTGACCATTCCGATGGGCTCGAAGTCCTTGATGGGGTCATAGGGCAGCTTGCGGTACAGGGCGGGGGCGGTGGACTGCCCGATGTGGTGCAGCAGGATGGTGTAGCCGTCGGGAGCGGCTCGCGCCACGCGGCCGGCACCCAAGGTGCCGCCCGCGCCACCGACGTTCTCGATGATGATCTGCTGCTTGAGCGCGCCGCCCATGGCTTGGGCGAGCAATCGGGCCACCGTGTCGGTGGGCCCGCCCGCGGCAAAGGGGACCACCATGGTGATCACCTTGGACGGGTAGTCCTGGGCGTGGACTAGGGCCGCGGCTCCCAGGGTCAGCAGAAGCGTCAAAAGGCGGGCAATGGCACTGGGCATCGTTTTCCTCCTCGCGGTCGTTGGTGGTTTGGGCTCTACTCCGGGCGGCGCCCGTTCCAGGCCTTCTGGCGGCACATTCGCCTTGCGCCTCGGGACCGGAACGGGCAGCCATTGTAGCCTAAGTCGAATAGGGCAATAGGGTATTGAACGAAACGGGCCCGGACCAGGTGGCCGGCAAGGGGCGGACGGTCTGCGGAGGCGCTCGGACTGGCTATATCCGGCCCTGGTCCTGGTCGTGGCCGTGCTTGCGCCACAGGTAGCTCATGGCCAGGGCCACGAAGGTGCCGAAGATGAGGATCACGGTATAGATCGAGAGCTCGGCTCGGATCATCACGGCGTAGGCCCCCAGCATCACCAGGATGGACAGGTTCTCGTTGAAGTTCTGCACCGCGATGGAGTGGCCGGCCCCCATGAGCAGGTGCCCCCGGTGCTGCAGCAGGGCGTTCATGGGCACGACGAAATACCCGGCCATGGCGCCGATCGCCAGGAGCAGGCCGAAGGCGATGCGCCAGTCGTCGGTCAGGGTCATGGCCATTACCACCGCCCCCATGGCGATGCCCACCGGCAGCACCTTGACCGATCGCTCCAAGTGCACGTACCGGGCCGCCAGCATGGAGCCCACCGCGATGCCCACCGCCACCAGGGCGGTCAACTGGGTGGCCTGCTCCCGGTTGAACCCCAGGGCCACGGCGGCCCAGGTGAGCACGATGAGGCGCAAAGTGGCCCCCGCGCCCCAGAACAGGGTGGTCACGGCCAGCGACACCTGCCCCAGGGGATCCCGCCAAAGGAGCCGGAAGCAGTGCCAGAAATCGTGCAGGATGTAGCCCAGGGTGCGCTTGGGCAGCTTGTGGTCGATGTCCACCCGGGGGATGTAGAGGTTGAAGACGGCGGCGACCAGGTAGATCACCACGATCACCGCCAGCGCGAACTGGGCCGGCGTCTCGATCCCGGGCAGCGCCAGGCGGTTCGTCACCAGCGCCTCCACGCCGGGCCCGATCAGGATTCCCCCCAGGATGGCCCCCAGGATGATGGAGGCCACGGTCAAGCCCTCCATCCAGCCGTTGGCCCAGACGAGCTTGGCCGGAGGCAGGTACTCGGTGAGGATGCCGTACTTGGCAGGGGAGTACATGGCGGCGCCGATGCCCACCAGGCCGTAGGCGTAGAGGGGATTCAATCCCGCCAGCATGGTGAGGCACCCGCCGAACTTGACCGCGTTGCTCAAGAACATGACCCGCCCCTTGGGGAAGGCGTCGGCGAAGGGTCCCACGAACGGTGCCAGCGCGATGTAAGAGAAGACGAAGAACTGCTGCAAGACCGGCGTCTGCCAGGCCGGGGCGGCACGATCCTCCAGGAGGGCGATGGCGGCGAAGAGCAGGGCGTTGTCGGCGAGGGAAGAAAAGAACTGCGCCGCCAGGATCGTGAAAAACCCGAAATTCATCGCATGCGACCGGCCCGGAGAAAGAAGGGGATGGCCCGTTGTACGGCTCGGTGTTTGTTCTTGGGTCTCGGCTTTGTCGTTCTTGTCGCCGGCGTCTTCGAGCGGGCCGCAATCCGGCCGCGGGGAGCCGCCCGAGGGCTGGCCGCCCTTTATACCATAGAACCCCGTTCCCCAGCGGAGGCCGCGGGCGGGGTTCGTCGTTTTTCACTTTTCCCGCTCGCCGGCGGACGGGGAGGGAGGAGGTTCCCGGGATGGGGGCGAGGAAGCTTCCTGGTGGCGGGAGCGCCGGGCGAGGGCCCGAAGGAGCGCCTCCTGTTCGGCGAAGGAACGCGCGCGGCCGTCGGGGGCGAGGGTGAGCTCCGTTTCCCCGAGGGGCGATCCGGCTGCGTCCTCGTCCGGGAAACGGCCGCGGAAGCCCGCCGGCGCCCCGGGCGTCTGCCCCAGGTAGACCTTCATCCGCAAGGCCTTGTTGAGCCTCGCCACTCGGCCTTCGATCCACACGATGTCGTGGGCGGCGAAGCCCGCGAGGAGGGATAGGGCGGCCCAGTCGAAGTAGGGAATCCCGGCCGCGAAGCCGACGGCAGCGGCCAGGCCGAGCCCGCGGAACACCCATGCCCCCCACGGCTCCTCCAGGTAAGTCCGGTGCAGGCCCAGAGGGGCGAGCAGCAGGAGGGCGTAGGCCCGTTGCCTTCGCTTGAGAAGACGCGAAAGCTTAAGGTTGGCCGCCTGCAGCCCGCCGCCTTCCAGATCGAGCCGCTTCCACCCTTCGCTCATGCACTACCCGCAAAAAACGAATTGTGATTCAATCATATCTGGCTGTCCGGCCCACGGCCGGCGGCCGCATGTGCTTCTCGCAAACGATGAGACCCTGAAACCGACGCTCCACGCCCGCACCCATGGCCGACCGCAGACTCCAGGTCTTCTACACCGTCGCCAAGCAGCTCTCCTTCACCAAGGCGGCGGAGCTCCTCTTCATGACCCAGCCGGCGGTCACTTTCCAAGTGAAGCAACTGGAGGAGCACTTCAACACCCGGCTGTTCGAGCGCAGCCACGGCAAGATCAGCCTAACCCCCGCCGGGCAGCTCGTGTTCAACTACGCCGAGCGCATCCTCACCCTCTCTTCCGAGATGGAGACGCGGATGCACGAGATGACCGGCGGCATCGCCGGCCCCCTCTCCATCGGCGCCAGCACCACCATCGCAGAGTTCATGATCCCCCGGATCCTGGGGGAGTTCAAATCCGCCCACCCCCAGGTGCAGCCTCGCCTGGTGGTGGGCAACTCGGAGATGATCGAGAACCTGGTGGCGGACCACATGCTGGACCTGGGCCTCATCGAGTCGCCCCCCCATCTGCCCCAGCTCAAGAACGAACTCCTGTGCGAGGACGAGCTGGTGATGATCTGCGCCCCCCAGCACCCCCTAGCCCAGTCGGCGAGCGTCACGCCGAAGCAACTGGCGGAGCTGCCTTATGTGAGCCGCGAGCCCGGCTCCGGGACCCGGGAGTTCGCCGACCAGTTTTTCGCCAAGCACGGGCTCGCGCCCGAGGAGATGAACATCGTCATGGAGCTGGGGAGCCCCGAGGCGGTCAAAGGGGTGGTGGAAACGGGGCTCGGCTTCGGCGTCCTCTCCCGGGCGACGGTGGAAAAGGAGCTCAAGTTGAAGACCCTGGTGGCGGTGCCCTTCCGGCCCAGGCTCACCCGTATCATGTCCATGGTCCTGCCGAAGGAGAAATTCCGCTCCCGGCTCCTCACCACCTTCGTCGATTTCGCGACGGCGCGGTTCAATGCCCAGGCGAAGGTGAAAGCATGAAACATTTCCTGGTGGTTCAGCATACCTACTCGGAGTTCCTGGGTCTCATCGAAACCCGGCTGGAGCAGCGGGACATCGGTTTTACCTACGTGCGCCCGTTCACTGGCCAAAGCCTGCCGGGCACGGCGCTCCAGCACGACGCCCTGTGGCTGCTGGGCGGGGCGTACCCCGTGACGGACATCGAGCGGCAGCCCTGGATCGACGACGAGCTGAGGCTCATCGCCCTGTTTCAGCGGGCCCACCGCCCGGTGGTGGGGCTGGGCTTCGGCGGCCTCCTGCTCGCCCGGGCGGCGGGCGGCGCGGCCCGCAGCGAGCCCACCCATACCGCCTGCTGGACTCGGGCTCGAGCTACCGAAGGGGGACGCGGCGATCCCCTGGCCCAGGCGGTGGACGGGCGCCGGGTGCTGGTCATGTACAACGGCGCGGTGGATCTGCCCGAGGGCGTCCTTCCCCTGGTGGTGGACGAGCAGGGCCGCTGGATCGCCGCCCGCATGGGCGAGACCGCCTACGCGCTCCTCTTCCGCCCAGAGCTCAAGCCCGGGATGCTGGAGGACATGATCATGGAGGAAGGGCGCCCAACCCCGGAGAATATAGGCGACCTCCTGGCTGAGGCGAGGAGGGAGTGGCCCGAGACGCAGGAAACCGCCGACCGGGTCCTGGTGGCCTTGGTGTCCGCCCTGGACCTCATGCAGGAGCGGCGCAAGGCGCCGGTGTTCAGCCTCAACGTGGTGGCGAAATGAGTCCCCGGGAAAAGGCCTTGCTCGAGCGCTACCGGGCCCTTTCCCTGGAGGACCGGCGCATGCTGGAGGCGTTCGCCGAGTTTCTCGCCGCCCGCTCCCCGGAGACCCCGCGCCGGGAAGCGGAAACCGAGCCCCTCCCCATTCCCAGGCCGGAGAAGGAAACCGTGGTGCGGGCCATCCAGCGGCTGCGGGCCACCTACCCGATGCTGGATCCGCGGGTCCTGTTCCAGGAGACCTCCGTCTGTCTCTCCCGGCACGTGCTCCACGGCCAACCGGCCGAGGCGGTCATCGACGAGCTGGAAGAGGTGTTCTTCCGCCACTATCAGCGCATGAAGGCGGGAGGCTGAGCCGTGCTGGGCGCTGGACTCCTCCTACCGCCGGACCGCTCTTCGCCTTCCTGATCGCAGCTCACCCATGCGCCCGCTGCGCGCCGTCTTCGATTGGAGCGCCCTTGCTGCCAATTATGCCCTGGCCCGGCGCGTCGCCCGGGGCGCCCGGGCCCTGGCCGTCATCAAGGCGGATGCCTACGGCCACGGGTATCTCAAGGCGGCGCAAGCCCTTCGGGACGCGGATGGTTTCGCCCTCCTGGAGATCGACCGGGCGGCGGAGCTGCGGGACCGGGGGTTTCGCCAGCCGATCCTCCTGCTGGAGGGGTTCTTTTCCCCGGACGAGCTGGCGATGGCCGAGGCGTACCGGCTCTCGGTGGTGGTGCACAGCCTCGAGCAGCTCCGGATGCTCGCCGCGGCGCGCCGCTCCCGCCCGCTGGAAGTGTTCCTGAAGCTCAACACCGGCATGAATCGGCTGGGCCTGCAGGCTAGCGAGCTCGCTGCCGCTAGGGCGCTGCTCAAGGCCGCCCGGGGGGTCGAGGGCGTGGTCCTCATGACCCACTTCGCCACCGCGGACGAGCCGGCGGAAGGGGTGGAGGCCCAGCTCGAGCGGTTCAACGCCATGACGGCGGGTTTGTCGCTCGCCCGGTCCCTGGCCAACTCGGCGGCCCTGCTGCGCTACCCGCAAACCCATGGGGACTGGGTCCGCCCGGGCATCATGCTCTACGGGTCTTCGCCTTTCGCCGACCAGGATGCGGAGGCGTTGGGATTGAGGCCGGTGATGACGTTGGAGAGCCGGGTGATCGCGGTCCAGTCCCTCCAGGCCGGCGACCGGGTGGGTTACGGAGGGACCTTCACCGCCCCCCATCCCATGCGCATCGGCATCGTGGCCTGCGGCTACGCCGACGGCTATCCGCGCCACGCGGGCACCGGCACCCCCGTCCTGGTGAACGGGGTGCGCACCCGGACGGTGGGGCGCGTCTCCATGGACATGTTGAGCGTGGACCTGACCCCGGTGCCCGAAGCGGGTCTAGGAGCCCAGGTGACCCTGTGGGGAGAAGGGTTGTCGGTGGACGAGGTGGCCCGCGCGGCGGGCACCATCGGCTACGAGCTGCTGTGCCGCCTCACTTCCCGGGTGCCGCGGGAGGATCGCTGAAGCCTGTCAGTCGGTATTTTTGGGCGGCGACCACTCCCGCGGTTCGACCCCCAGGGGCCGCTCGAAAGTGTAGCGGAGCTGTTTGCCCACCAGGGCTTCCCCCGCCTCGTCGGTGCTTCGGCTGGGCAGGGTGAAGGGCAGACTCACCACCCACAGGGCGGCGCCGAGCACCGTCCCCACCACCCCGATGGGCCGGGCGAACAAGACGTCGGCGGCCATGGCAGCGCCCGGGTCGCCCGTTTCCGGATCGTAGCCGGCTGCCGACAGGGAGGCGGAGGCGCCCGTGAGGGCCAGGGCAAGGCCTGCGGCGGTCAACCGCTTGACGAGCGGGGTTTTCATGGACTCGGCTCCTTAGGTTGCAAGGCTTGAGCCCCCAGTATAGGGAACACCTCCTCAGAGATCAAGAAAGCCGTTTAAGAATATCTCATAACACATTGCCTTACATGAAGGAGTTTGTCGAGCTTTGCGGATTTAAGCAGCCGCGGCCTGGCTTGCCCATCCGCCCGGGGTGCTTCCCTGCCCCGCCAAGACGTGGCCTGTCGGCGGGAAGGGCCGTCCCTTGATTCCCTGGACGATGTCGGTTAGCGTGTCTAGCTCCTCTGGTCTCCTCTACACCTAAGCCCCGACGGGACCCTGAACCCCCGCGACCCGCCCCCATGGCGAAACCCAAGACCGTCTTTGCGTGTACCGAATGCGGCGGCCAGGTGCTCCAGTGGCAGGGACAGTGCCCCCACTGCCAGGCCTGGAACACCCTGGTGGAGACGGTGGCGGAAAAGGCGGCGCCCCGCTTCGCCCCCCTCTCCGAGGCGGGGGAGCTGCAGCTGCTCGCCGAGGTGGAAGCGGCGGAGCAGCCGCGGATCTCCACCGGCATTTCGGAGTTCGACCGGGTGCTCGGCGGGGGACTGGTGCCGGGGGGCGTGGCCCTCCTCGGAGGCGATCCCGGCATCGGCAAGTCCACCCTGCTCCTGCAGGCGCTCGCGCATCTCGCGCGAGAGCACCCGGTGTTGTACGTGAGCGGGGAGGAGTCGCCCCAGCAGGTGGCCCTGCGGGCGCGGCGGCTCGGCCTGCATGGGGAGCGCCTTCCCCTGCTGGCCGAGATCCGGCTCGAGCGCATCCAGGAAGCCCTCGCCCGCAGCCGCCCCAAGGTGGCGGTGATCGACTCCATTCAGACCCTCTATTCCGGCGCCCTCCAGTCCGCCCCTGGCTCCGTAGCCCAGGTTCGCGAGTGCGCCGCCCAGCTTACGCGGCTCGCCAAGGCGAACGCCGCCGCCTTGGTGCTGGTGGGCCACGTGACCAAGGAGGGGGCCCTGGCCGGCCCGCGGGTGCTGGAGCACATGGTGGACACGGTGCTTTATTTCGAAGGGGACACCCATTCCAGCTTCCGCCTGATCCGGGCCTTCAAGAACCGCTTCGGGGCGGTGAACGAGCTGGGGGTGTTCGCCATGACCGAGCGGGGTCTGCGCCCGGTATCCAACCCTTCGGCGCTGTTTCTCTCCCACCATGAGCGGGAAGTGGCCGGCTCCTGCATCATGGTGACCCAGGAAGGCACCCGCCCCCTGCTGGTGGAAATCCAGGCGCTTGTCGACACCGCCCACGCCCCCAACCCCCGGCGACTCACCGTGGGGCTGGAACAGAACCGCCTGGCCATGCTGCTGGCGGTGCTGCACCGGCACGTGGGCGTCGCCTGCTACGACCAGGACGTGTTCGTGAACGCCGTGGGGGGCGTCAAGATCGACGAGCCGGGGGCGGATCTGCCGGTGTGCCTGGCGATCGCCTCCTCCTTAAGCGGCCGTCCGCTGCCGTCCAAGCTGGTGGCTTTCGGAGAGGTGGGGCTCGCCGGGGAAGTGCGGCCGGTGCAGCGGGGCCAGGAGCGGCTCAAGGAGGCGGCCAAGCTCGGCTTCCATCGGGCGGTGGTGCCCAAGGCGAACGCGCCCAAGCATTCCCCCGCGGGAATCGAGGTGATGGCCGTGGAGCGCATCGAGCAGGCGATCGTCCTGCTGCGCGAAAGCGGCAACGGGCGCCCCTAGCACGCTGGACGATCCGTGGCCGCCGACGTTTCCTTGCCCGACGCCGCCGCCGCGATCCACGAGCAGGCGGTGCGCTCCCTGTTCCAGATGTTCGAGAGCATCTGCGAGGGGGCGGTGATCGTGGACCGGGAGGCCCGCATCGTCTGGATCAGCGACAAGTACCTGGCCCTGCTCGGGCTGGCAGGCGCCCATCAAGCCTTGGGCAAGCCGGTGGAGCAAGTAATCCCCGCGAGCCTCATGCGCCGGGTGGTGGAGACGGGGGAGCCGATTCTGCTGGACATCATGGAGTTCGGCCAGCAGTCCTTCGTGGTGACCCGCCTGCCCCTGCGCGGAGAAGACGGGCAGGTCACGGGGGCGGTGGGTTTCGTGCTCTACGACCGGCCCCAGTATTTGAAACCCCTGGTGTCCAAGTTCACCCGCCTACAGCGCGACCTGGCGCGGGCCCAGCGGGAACTGGCCCAGCGCCGGCGCCCCAAGTACAGCTTTTCCAGTTTCGTCGGCACGAGCGCCGCGTCCCTGGAAGTGAAGCGCCAGGCGCGACGCGCGGCGCAGCTCGACACCACGGTGCTGATCCAGGGGGAGACCGGCACCGGCAAGGAACTCCTGGCCCACGCCATCCATGCCGCCTCGGCGCGTTCGGACGGCCCCTTCGTGAGCCTCAACCCGGCGGGGGTTCCCGAACAGGTCTTGGAACAGGAGCTGTTCGGCGTGGCGCCCGGCGGCGACGGCGCGGCGCGGCGCGTCCGGGAAGGCAAGCTCAAGCTGGCCCATGGGGGCACCCTGTTTCTGGACGAGGTGGGGGACATTCCGCCGGCGCTGCAACCCAAGCTCCTGCGGATGCTGCAGGAGCAGGAGTTCGAGCTTCCCGGCTCCCACAAGATCGTCCAGGTGGACGTGCGGGTGATCGCCGCCACGAGCCGGGATCTCAGGCGCCTGGTCCAGGAAGGGCGGCTGCGCGCCGACCTCTACTACCGGTTGAACGTGTTGCGCATCGACGTGCCCCCCTTGCGGGAGCGGCTGGAGGACCTGGAAGCCCTGTGCGAAGTGTTGCTCGAGCGCATCGCCGAGCGCACCGGGCTTCCCCAGCGGGAGCTGGCCCGGGACGCCTTGGCCCTGCTACGGGCCTATTCCTGGCCGGGCAACGTGCGGGAGCTGGGCAACGTGCTGGAACAGGTCACCATGCTGGCGGAAGGCCGGCGCTTGGGGGCCGAGGACTTCGCCCACGCCCTGCCCGCCGCCCCCTTCGCCTATGGCCGGTGCGGTGGGGGCGGGGACCCGGCCCTTCCCCGGCGCCTGGCGGAGGCGGTGGCCGAGTCTCAGCGGGAGGCCATTCGGGAAGCCCTCATCGCGGCCAAGGGCAACAAGGTAACGGCGGCCCGACTCCTGGGTATTTCCCGCGCCACCCTGTACGAGAAAATGGCGGCCCTGGGCCTCGCGTCTCGGCCGGCCGCCGTAGATGTCAAGTTTTTCAGACATCGAAACGCCTGAGGGATCAATCCGCTCCCTTGATCCTGGGCTATCATGTCTGTCAAACCAGTCAAACCGGCGCCCAACGAGCCTCAGGTAAAAAAGAAAGCATCCCCTGCTGGGACCGGACGATTTCGATTGAGCCTTCGGTCTCATGGTGACGGACCATGGACCGCTGTCCCGAGCGCCGTCATACACCTTAAAGGGACGCTCGGTAACGATGCCCTTCAGCGCATCGAAGGAGGAGGGATGACCCGCGTGAATCCTTACAACGTGGCGCTGGACCGCAATCCGGCGAACTACACGCCCCTTTCCCCTTTAAGCTTCCTGGAGTGGGCGGCCTACGTCTATCCGAAGCGGCCGTCGGTGATCCACGGCGAGCGCAGGATGACCTGGGCCGAGACCTACGCCCGCTGCCGGCGCCTCGCCTCGGCGCTGCAGCGCCGCGGCGTGGGGGAAGGGGACACGGTGGCCGTCATGGCCCCCAACATCCCCGCCATGGTGGAGGCCCACTTCGGCCCCGCCATGATCGGCGCCGTGCTCAATACCCTCAACACGCGCCTCGACGCCGAGGCCATCGCCTTCATGCTCCAGCACGGCGAAGCCAAGGTGCTGATCACCGACCGGGAGTTCTCCCCCACGATCGCCAAGGCCCTGGCCAGGCTGGAGAAGCGCCCCCTGGTGATCGACATCGACGACCCGGAGTACCAGGGGCCCGGCGAGCGCCTGGGGGAGAAGGAGTACGAGGCGTTCATGGAGGAGGGCGATCCCGAGTTCCGCTGGTCGCTGCCCTCCGACGAGTGGAACGCCATCGCCCTCAATTACACTTCGGGCACCACGGGAAATCCCAAGGGCGTGGTCTATCACCACCGGGGCGCCTATCTCAACGCCATCAGCAACATCCTGGTGTGGGGCATGCCCCATCACGCCGTGTACCTGTGGACGCTGCCCATGTTCCACTGCAACGGCTGGTGCTTCCCCTGGACTATGGCCGCCAACGTGGGCGTGAACGTGTGCCTGCGCAGGGTGGAGATCGGGCGCATGCTGGAGCTGATCCGCCGGCACCGGGTGACCCATTATTGCGGCGCTCCCATCGTGCACGCCATGTTCATCAACGCCCCCGACGAGCTGCGCCGCGGCATCGACCACACGGTCTACGGCATGATCGCGGGCGCCGCGCCCCCGGCGGCGGTGATCGAGGGCATGGAGCGCATCGGCTTTAACATCACCCACGTCTACGGGCTCACCGAGACCTACGGCCCGGCGGCGGTGTGCGCCAAGCACCCCGAGTGGGAATCCCTTTCGCTGGCCGAGCGCACCCGCATGAACGGTCGCCAGGGTGTGCGCTATCCCACCCAGCAGGGCATGACAGTGATGGACCCCCGCACCATGGAGGAGGTGCCGCGCGACGGCGAAACCATGGGGGAGATCATGTTCCGCGGCAACATCACCATGAAGGGCTACCTCAAGAACCCCAAGGCCACCGCGGAAGCGTTCGCCGGCGGCTGGTTCCACACCGGGGATCTCGCGGTGATGGAGCCGGACGGCTACGTGAGGATCAAGGACCGCTCCAAGGACATCATCATTTCCGGGGGCGAGAACATCTCCTCCATCGAGGTCGAGGATACCCTTTACCGCCATCCAGCGGTGCTGGCCGCGGCGGTGGTGGCCAAGCCCGACGAGAAATGGGGCGAAACCCCGTGCGCCTTCGTCGAGCTCAAGCCTGGGGCCAGCGTCACGGAGCACGAGCTGATCGAGTTCTGCCGCCAGAACCTGGCCCATTTCAAGTGCCCGAGGACGGTGGTGTTCGGGCCGCTGCCCAAGACCTCTACGGGAAAGATCCAGAAATTCATGCTCCGGGAGCGGGCGAAGGCGCTGTGACCCGCGGGGAAGACAAGCCATGGCGGTGAACGGGGAGATCATTCTCGAAACGCGGGGCCTCACCAAGGAGTTCAAGGGCTTCGTCGCCGTGGACGGCGTGAACCTCAAGGTCCGGCGCGGCACCATCCACGCCCTGATCGGGCCCAACGGGGCGGGCAAGACCACGGTCTTCAACCTGCTCACCAAGTTCCTCGAGCCCACCAGGGGGACCATCCTGTACAACGGGGAGGACATCACCCGGGAGAAGCCGGCCCAGATCGCCCGCCGGGGGATCGTGCGCTCCTTCCAGATCTCGGCGGTGTTCCCCCACCTCACGGTGCTGGAGAACGTGCGGGTGGCGCTGCAGCGCAGGCTCGGCACCTCCTTCCATTTCTGGCGCTCGGAGAAAAGCCTGGAGGTCTTGGACGACCGGGCGCTGGAGCTGCTCGCCGCCGTGGACCTACAGGACTACGCCCACACCGTCACCGTGGAGCTGCCCTACGGGCGCAAGCGGGCCCTGGAGCTCGCCACCACCCTGGCGTTGGAACCGGACCTGATGCTGCTGGACGAGCCGACCCAGGGCATGGGCCACGAGGACGTGGGACGCGTGGCGGAGCTGATCAAGCGGGTCTCCGCCAACCGCACCGTCCTCATGGTGGAGCACAACCTGAACGTGGTGGCCCAGCTCTCCGACACCATCACCGTGCTGAACCGGGGACAAGTGCTGGCCGAGGGGAGCTACGAGGAGGTCTCCAACGACCCGAAGGTCCTGGAAGCCTACGTGGGGACGGCCCAATGACCAGCGCGTTCAAACCCGACGTGGAGATGCTGCGGGTCTCCGACCTGCACGCCTTCTACGGCGAATCCCACATCCTGCACGGGATCGACTTCGTGGTGAACCGGGGCGAGCTGGTGACGCTTCTCGGCCGCAACGGCGCCGGCCGCACCACCACCCTCAAGGCGATCCTGGGTCTTGTGGACCGGCGCACGGGCTCGGTCATGATCAACGGCCGGGAAGCGATCAGCCTTCCGCCCCACCGGATCGCCCACCTGGGCGTCGGCTACTGCCCCGAAGAGCGGGGCATCTACGCCAGCCTCACCTGCGAGGAGAACCTGCTGCTGCCGCCGATGGTGTCGAGCGGCGGCATGAGCCTCGAGGAGATCTACGAGATGTTCCCCAACTTGAAGGAGCGCCGCCACAGCATGGGCGGGCGGCTCTCCGGCGGGGAACGGCAGATGCTGGCCATGGCCCGGATCCTGCGCACGGGAGCGCGGCTCCTGCTCCTGGACGAGATCACCGAGGGCCTGGCCCCGGTCATCGTGCAGACCCTGGGACGGGTGCTGCGCCAGCTCAAGGACAAAGGATTCACCATCGTGCTGGTGGAGCAGAACTTCCGCTTCGCCGCGCCGCTGGCCGATCGCCATTACGTGATCGAGCACGGGCGTATCCTGGACATGGTGAGTAAGGAGGAGCTGGAAGCGAAGATGGATCTGTTGCACGACTATTTGGGTGTCTGACAACCCTGACTGGGAGAGGAGAAAGCGATGAAACGGAAGCTGATGAGCGTGCTGGTGGCGGCGGGGCTGCTGGCGGTCAACCCCGCGGCGCTGGCCCAGCAGAAGATCTCCGACGGCGTGGTGAAGATCGGCGTCCTCACGGACATGTCCGGAACCTACTCGGACTTGGCCGGGCCGGGGTCGCTCCTGGCGGTGGAGATGGCGGTCAAGGACTTCGTCGAGAAGGAAAAACCTAACTTCAAGATCGAGATCGTCTCCGCCGACCACCAGAACAAGGGGGACATCTCCGCCAACAAGGCGCGGGAGTGGTTCGACCGGGACAAGGTGGACGTGATCGTGGACCTGGTCACCACGTCCACCGCTCTCGCGGTGATGAAAGTCGCCAAGGAGAAGAACAAGATCACCCTGGTCTCGGGGGCCGCCTCTACGCCCATCACCAACGAGCAGTGCACCGACACCAACGTGCACTGGACCTATGACACCTACGCCCTGGCCGTGGGCACCGGCCGCGCGGTGGTGGAGCAAGGGGGCAAGAGCTGGTTCTTCTTGACCGCCGACTACGCCTTCGGCCACTCCCTGGAGCGGGACACCGCGGCCATCGTGGAGAAGATGGGGGGCAAGGTGCTGGGCAGCGTGCGCCATCCGTTCCCGGCCCAGGACTTCTCCTCCTTCCTGCTCAGAGCCCAGGCTTCTGGAGCCCAGGTCATCGGCCTAGCCAATGCCGGAAACGACACGATCAACGCCATCAAGCAGGCGGCCGAGTTCGGCATCACCCCCAAGCAGACGTTGGCGGGGCTTTTGATGTTCATCTCCGACGTCCATACCCTCGGGCTCAAGGCGACCCAGGGCATGTATCTGACGACCGGTTTCTATTGGGACTACAACGACGAGACCCGGGCCTGGTCGAAGCGCTTCTTCGAGGCCCGCAAGCGCATGCCCACCATGGTGCAGGCGGGGGACTACTCGGCTGTGTACCACTACCTGAAGGCGGTCAAGGCCGCGGGCACCGACGACACCATGACCGTCATGGCCAAGATGAAGGCGACCCCGGTCAACGACTTCTTCGCCAAGAACGGCAAGATCCGGTACGACGGGCGCATGGTGCACGACATGTACCTGGCTCAAGTAAAGAAGCCCGAGGAGTCCAAGTATCCCTGGGACTACTACCACATCCGCCAGGTGATCCCGGGCGACCAGGCGTTCATGCCGCTCTCCGAAAGCAAGTGCCCGCTGGTCAAGAAGTAGGCGAAGACGGCGGGGTGAAACCGGGGCGCAGCCAGGGGACCGGGAGCGGCTTCCCGCCCCGGTTTTCGCCGTCCCATTGAGCGGAGCGAAGCTATGGAGATCTTCGGCGTTCCCCTACAGGGTTTGATGGCCCAGCTCCTGATCGGGCTGATCAACGGCTCGTTCTACGCCATCCTGAGCCTGGGGCTCGCCATCATTTTCGGGATGCTCAACATCATCAACTTCGCCCACGGCGCCCAGTACATGATGGGGGCGTTCTGCGCCTGGATCGGCCTCACCTATTTCGGCATCAACTACTGGTGGGCGCTGCTGCTCTCCCCCCTGGTGGTGGGACTGACCGGCATCCTCGTCGAGCGGGCGTTTCTGCAATGGCTGTACAAGCTGGACCACCTCTACGGGCTGCTTCTCACCTTCGGCCTGGCGCTCGTCATCGAGGGCCTGTTCCGCTACCGCTTCGGCATCTCGGGCGAGCGCTATCCCGTGCCGGAGCTGCTCGCCGGCGGGATCGACCTGGGCTTTATGTTCCTGCCCGTCTACCGGGCCTGGGTGGTGGTGGCCTCCCTGGCGGTGTGCCTTCTCACCTGGTACATGATCGAGCGCACCAAGCTGGGGGCGTATCTGCGCGCCGGCACGGAAAATCCCAAGCTGCTTCAGGCGTTCGGCGTCAACGTGCCCCTGATGATCACCCTGACCTACGGCTTCGGGGTGGCGCTGGCCGCTTTCGCCGGGGTGCTGGCGGCGCCGATCTTCAACGTCAACCCGGTGATGGGCTCCAACCTGATCATCGTGGTGTTCGCCGTGGTGGTGATCGGCGGCATGGGGTCCATCCTGGGCTCCATCGTGACCGGGCTGGGACTGGGGCTGATCGAGGGCCTCACCAAGGTGTACTATCCAGAGGCCTCCGCCGTGGTGGTGTTCGTGATCATGGCCATCGTGTTGCTCATGCGCCCGGCGGGCCTGTTCGGCAAGGAGCGATAGCATGGAAGGAAGAGTCGGCAACGGCCGGGTGGCGGAAGGCGTGGCGGCTCCGGCGGCCGGTTCTAGGACGATCCGGCTTAAGGGGATCAACCGGGCCCACGCCGCCGGCTGGGGGCTGCTGGTGCTGGCCGGCCTTATCGCCCCCTTCCTGGTGTACCCGGTGTTCGTCATGAAGGTGCTGTGCTTCGCCCTCTTCGCCTCCGCCTTCAACCTGTTGCTGGGCTATACCGGGCTGCTTTCTTTCGGCCACGCCGCCTTTCTCGGCTGGGCCGGCTACATCACCGGGCACACGGTGAAGGTCATGGGGTTCCCGCCGGAGCTGGGGATCCTGGCTGGCACCGCTTTCGCGGGGCTGTTGGGCTACATCTTCGGCAGCCTGGCCATCCGGCGCTCGGGCATTTACTTCGCCATGATCACCCTGGCTCTCGCCCAGATGATGTACTTTCTGGCGCTGCAGTTTCCGTTCACCGGAGGCGAGGACGGGCTGCAAGGCGTGCCCCGGGGCACTCTGTTGGGGATCGTGGACCTGAGCCGGATGATGAACATGTATTTCTTCGTGCTCGCCGTGTTCCTGTTCGGCTTCTGGGTGATCTACCGCACCATTCATTCGCCGTTCGGACAAGTGTTGAAGGCGATCCGGGAGAACGAGCCCCGGGCCGTCTCCCTGGGTTACGACGTGGACAAGTTCAAGCTGATGGCCTTCGTGCTCTCCGCCGCCCTCTCGGGCCTGGCGGGCTCCACCAAGACCCTGGTATTCCAGCTCGCCTCCTTGACCGACGTGCACTGGCATATGTCCGGGGAGGTGGTGCTGATGACCCTGGTGGGCGGCATGGGCACGGTGTTTGGCCCGGTGGTGGGCGCCACCGTCCTAGTGACCCTGCAGAATTACGGCGCCGAGCTGGGCGAGTGGGTGACGGTCCTTACGGGGACGATTTTCGTGATCTGCGTGCTCGCGTTCCGGCGCGGGATCGTGGGTGAGCTCACGGCCATCTACCGCCGCTCGGGCATTTCCGTACGGTGAAGGCGATGAAGATCCTGGTTCCGGTCAAGCGGGTGGTGGACTACAACGTGAAGGTCCGGGTCAAGGCGGACGGCACGGGGGTGGAAACGGCCAACGTCAAGATGTCCATGAACCCCTTCGACGAAATCGCCATGGAGGAGGCGGTACGGATCAAGGAAGCGGGCAAGGCGGCCGAGATCGTGGCCGTTTCCCTGGGGGTCGCCCAGTGCCAGGAAACCCTGCGCACGGCGCTCGCCATGGGGGCGGACCGGGCCCTCCTGGTGGAGACTTCCGCCGAGCTGCAGCCCCTGGCGGTGGCCAAGCTCTTGAAGGCGATCGTGGAACGGGAGCAGCCCGGCCTGGTGATCCTGGGCAAACAGGCGATCGACGACGACGCCAACCAGACCGGGCAGATGCTGGCGGCCCTCCTCGGCTGGCCCCAGGGCACCTTCGCCTCCAAGGTGGAGCTGGGGGAGGGGCGGGTCCGGGTCACGCGGGAGATCGACGGGGGCCTGGAGACGGTGGAGTTACAGCTCCCGGCGGTGGTGACCACCGACCTGCGGTTGAACGAACCCCGTTACGTCACGCTGCCCAACATCATGAAGGCGAAGAAAAAGCCTCTGGAGGCCTTCACCCCCGAAGCCCTGGGTGTGGACGTCACGCCGCGGCTCAAGGTCCTCAAGGTGCAGGAGCCGCCCAAGCGCAAAGGGGGCGTGCGGGTGGCCGACGCGAAGGAGCTGGTGCACCGGCTCAAGCACGAAGCGAAGGTGGTCTGAATGGCGGTCCTGGTCATTGCCGAGCACGACGGTGCCGCCCTCAAGCCGGCGACCCTCAACACCCTCACCGCGGCGGCTTGCCTCGATCCGCAAGTTCACGTCCTGGTGGCCGGGTCGGCGTGCCGCCCGGTCGCCGAGGCCGCGGCGAAAGTGGAGGGGGTGGCCAAGGTGCTCCTCGCCGATGCCCCTCAGCTCAAGGACCTGCTGGCGGAGAACCTGGCCCCCCTGATCGCCCGGCTCGCCCCGGGCTACAGCCACGTCCTGGCGCCCGCCACCACCTTCGGCAAGAACGTGATGCCCCGGGCGGCGGCCCTGCTGGACGTGGCCCAGGTGTCCGATATCGTGGCGATCGAGTCCCCTGACACCTTCGTGCGGCCCATTTATGCCGGTAACGCGCTCGCCACGGTGCAGGCGACCGATCCCGTCAAGGTAATCACGGTGCGCACCACCGCCTTCGAGGCTGCGCCCCGGGAGGGTGGGGCCGCCACCATCGAGGCGGTGGAAGCGCCTCCGGACGCGGGCCTTTCCCGGCTGCTGGGGCAGGAGCTCACCCGCTCGGCCCGCCCCGAGCTCACCGCCGCCCGGGTGGTCGTCGCCGGTGGCCGGGCTCTCGGGAGCGCGGAGAACTTCATGAAGCTGCTCGAGCCCCTGGCGGATAAGCTCAACGCCGCCATCGGCGCCTCCCGCGCCGCCGTGGACGCGGGCTTCGTACCCAACGACTACCAGGTGGGGCAGACCGGCAAGGTGGTGGCCCCGGAGCTCTACATCGCGGTGGGCATCTCGGGGGCGATCCAGCACCTGGCGGGGATGAAGGACTCCAAGGTGATCGTGGCCATCAACAAGGACGCGGACGCCCCCATTTTCCAGGTGGCCGACTACGGGCTGGTGGCCGATATTTTCCAGGCGGTGCCCGAGCTGGTGAAGGAGCTGGAGGCCGCTGCAGGCCAAACGTAGTGGCGCGCAGGCGCAGGCGAGCCTTTTTGTGGGAGTTGCATGATGAGCACGTACATCGCGCCTCTCCAGGACATGCGCTTCGTGCTGGAGGAGCTGGCGGGGCTGCCTGAGGTGGCGGCGCTGCCGGGCTACGAGGAGGTCACCCCGGACCTGGTGGGCGCCATCCTCCAGGAGGCGGCCCGGTTCGCGGCCGAAGTGCTCGCCCCCCTGAACGCCGTGGGGGACCGGCACGGCAGCCGCCTCGAAGGCGGCCGGGTGGTCACCCCGCCGGGCTTTCGCGATGCCTACCGGCGCTTCGTGGCGGCCGGCTGGAACGGGCTGGACGCCGATCCCCGCTTCGGCGGCCAGGGCCTGCCGCAACTGGTGGCGAAGCCCGTGCACGAGATGTGGAAGTCGGCCAACCTGGCCTTTTCCCTCTGCCCCATGCTCACCGCGGCGGCGGCCAAGGCGATCCAGGCCCACGGCTCGGAAGCCCAGCAGGAGACCTTCCTGCCCAAACTGGTCTCGGGGGAATGGACCGGCACCATGAACTTGACGGAGCCCCAGGCGGGCTCCGACCTCTCGGCGGTGCGCACCCGGGCGATTCCCCAGGGGGATCACTACCGCATCCGGGGGACCAAGATCTTCATCACCTGGGGCGAGCACGACCTGGCGGAGAACATCGTCCACATGGTGCTTGCAAGACTCCCCGACGCCCCCGAAGGGGTGAAGGGGATCTCCCTCTTCATCGTGCCCAAGTTCCTGGTGAACCGGGACGGCAGCCTGGGGCCGCGCAACGACGTGCAGGCGGTGTCCCTGGAGCACAAGATGGGCATCCACGCAAGCCCCACCGCGGTGATGGCTTACGGGGAGAACGAGGGCGCCGTCGGCTACCTGGTGGGCGAGCCCCACCGGGGGCTCGAATACATGTTCACCATGATGAACAACGCCCGCCTGGCGGTGGGTCTCGAAGGGGTGGCCATTTCCGAGCGGGCGTACCAGCAGGCCGCGGCCTACGCCAAGGAGCGGGTGCAGGGCCGCCCAGCGGGACGCGAGAGCGAGGAGCGGGTGCCCATCATCCATCACCCGGACGTGCGGCGCATGTTGATGAGCATGAGGGCCCAGGTGGAGGCGATGCGCTCGCTCGCCTACTTCGCCTCCGGGCTCCTCGACCGGGCGGAGCGCCATCCGGATCCCGCGGCCCGGCGGGAGGCCCAGGCCCTGGTGGATCTCCTCACTCCGGTGGTGAAGGGCTGGTGCACCGAGCAGTCGGTGGAGGTCGCATCCACCGGCATCCAGGTGCACGGGGGCATGGGCTACATCGAGGAGACCGGCGCCTGCCAGCACCTGCGGGACGCCCGCATCACCCCCATTTACGAGGGCACGACCGGCATCCAGGCGAACGATCTCATGGGGCGCAAGCTCGTGCGCGACGGAGGCGCCACCGCCACCGCCTTCATCCGGCGCATGCGCGCCGACGCGGAGGCCCTGGCGCGGGCGGGCGACGCGGAGCTCGCGCCTGTGGCCCAGGGGCTGGCCCGAGGCCTCGAGGCCCTGGAGGAGGCGAGCCGTTGGCTGCTCCGGGTGCATCCCGAGCGGCCCGCCGCCGCGGCCGCCGGCTCGGTTCCCTACCTCAAGCTTTTCGGCTGGGTGGCCGGGGGCTGGCTGCTGGCGAGGGCGGCCAAGGTGGCGGGGGAGCGCCTGCAGGACCCGCAAGCCGACGAGGCCTGGTGCCGGGCCAAGCGGGTGACGGCCCGCTTCTACGCCGAGCATTGCCTGCCCCAGGCCCAGGCCCTGGCCCTCGCCATCACCCGGGGGGCCGACAGCGTGCTGGCGCTGGACGCCTCGGCGTTCTAGCCCGCCGGCCGCTTCCCCGGCTTAGCGGAAAAATCTAAATCTCCTTGACGCCGTCGCACCGTTGCGCCATAATTCAAACGTTCGTTTGAAGCGAACGTTCGACCATGCCCTCCAGAACTCCCCTGCCTTGCGACGATGCCCCGGATGCGGCCTCACCGGAGCGGGCCGCCGACGCCAACACCAAGGACCGGATCCTGGACGCCGCCGAGGCGCTATTCATGGAACGGGGGTTCGTCGCCACTTCCTTGCGCATGATCACCGCCCGGGCGGGGGTGAACCTGGCGGCGGTGAACTATCACTTCGGTTCCAAGGAAGAATTGATCAAGGCCGTGTTCAGCCGGCGCCTCGGCCCCCTAAACCAGGAGCGAGTGGCGATCCTGGATCAGCTGGAACGGGAGGCCGAAGGCAAGCCCTTGCCGCCGGAAAAGATCCTGGAGGCGTTCCTGTGCGCCTCTCTGCGCCTTTCGCGGGACCCCCTGCGGGGCGGCGCGGTGTTTCTGCGATTGCTAGGGCAGGCCTTCGCCGAGCCGGCCGAGTACATGCGCAACTTCCTTCCCGAGCAGTACCGGGAGGTGGTGACTCGCTACAAGGCGGCCTTCGCCCGGGCGCTGCCCCAGATCCCCGAGGAGGAGCTGGTGTGGCGGCTACACTTCCTGTTCGGCGCCATCGCCTACAGCATGGCGGGCCACGACGCCCTGCGCTTAATCTGCAGCTACTCCCTGGAGGGCAGCGACCGGCCCGAGACCATCATCCGGCACCTGATCCCCTTCGCCGTGGGGGGGCTCACGGCCCCGCTGCCCCGGCCCCGGGTGGTGGAGCAGGCGAAAGGGAAGCGCAAGCGGGCTTGACGCGCCGGCGCGGGATGAGCCCGCAGAAGGGAGTCGTCGGGCTGGGTTGAAACACCATCGGAGGAAGACATGGCAACCGTTGCTTGGATCGTGGTTCTCGTCGCCCTGGGGGCGGGGCTGGCGATGCGCCGGGCCTCCGGGCTCGCCTGGGCCGGGGCGGTCCTCGCCGCGTTCGTCTTCGTGGCCCTAGGGGGAGGGGCTGCATGGCTCGTGTGGCTCCTGGCGCTGCTGGCCCTGGCGGCCGTGGCCCTCAACGTGACGCCACTGCGCCGGGCGCTCGCGAGCGACCGGCTATTCGACGGCTTCAAGAAGGCCTTGCCCCAGGTGTCCTCCACCGAGCAGGAAGCCCTGGAGGCGGGCACCGTGTGGTGGGACGGGGAGCTCTTCAGCGGCCGGCCCGACTGGAAAAAGCTCCTGGCCGTCCCCAAGCCTCGGCTCTCCGAGGAGGAAGATGCCTTCCTGGAGGGCCCGGTGGAGGAGCTGTGCGCCCTGGTGGACGAATGGCGCGTCACCCACGAGTGGTACGACCTTCCGCCCTCGGTGTGGCAGTTCATCAAGGATAAGGGCTTCCTGGGGATGATCATCCCCAAGGAGTACGGCGGTCTCGGGTTCTCGGCCCTCGCCCATTCCGAAATCATCGCCAAGCTTTCGAGCCGCAGCGGCACCGCCGCCGTCACGGTGATGGTGCCCAACTCCCTGGGCCCGGCGGAGTTGCTCCTCCACTACGGTACTGAGGAACAGAAGGCCTATTACCTGCCGCGCCTGGCCCGGGGCGAAGAGATTCCCTGCTTCGCCCTCACGGGCCCCGAGGCCGGCTCCGACGCCAGCTCCATCCCCGACTTCGGCATCGTGGGCCACGGGGAGCACGAGGGGCGCGAAGTCCTGGGCATCCGGCTCACCTGGGAGAAGCGCTACATCACCCTGGGTCCCGTGGCGACCCTGCTGGGCCTCGCTTTCCGCCTGTACGATCCGGACCGGCTGCTCGGGGACAAGGAGGATATCGGCATCACCCTGGCCCTGGTGCCCACCCGGCACCCGGGCGTCCACATCGGGCGCCGGCATCTGCCCTTGAACGCCGCCTTCCAGAACGGCCCCACCTGGGGCAAGGACGTGTTCATCCCCCTGGACTGGGTGATCGGCGGCCGCGACCGGGTGGGTCAGGGCTGGCGCATGCTGATGGAATGCCTGGCGGCCGGCCGCTCCATTTCCCTGCCGGCTTCCGCCACGGGCGGCGCCAAGCTCGCCGCCCGGGTGAGCGGCGCCTACGCCCGGGTCAGGGTGCAGTTCAAAACCCCCATCGGGCGCTTCGAGGGGGTGGAGGAGGCCCTCGCCCGCATCGCTGGCCACACCTACGTGATGGACGCGGCACGCCGGATGACCGCGGGCGCAGTGGACCTGGGGGAGAAGCCGTCGGTGGTCTCGGCCATCTGCAAGTACCACCTGACCGAGCGGGGGCGTCAGGTGATCAACGACGCCATGGATGTGCACGGGGGCAAGGGCATCTGCCTTGGCCCCCGCAACCTCCTGGGCCGGCCCTACCAGCACACCCCCATCGGCATCACAGTGGAGGGGGCCAATATCCTCACCCGCAGCATGATCATCTTCGGCCAGGGCGCCATTCGCTGCCATCCTTACGTACTCAAGGAAATCGCCGCCATCCGGGAAACCGACCCGGAGAAGGCCTGCGCCGCCTTCGACCAAGCCCTGTGGAGCCACATCGGTTTCTTTCTTTCCAACGCCGTGGGCAGCTTTATCTTCGGGCTCACCGACGGCCGCGGCGCCGGTGCGCCGGGAGCCCCGGCGCTGGCCCGGTATTACGAGAAGCTCGCCCGCTACTCGGCCGCCCTGGCCTTCGCCGCCGACCTGGCCATGCTCACCCTGGGCGGGTCCCTGAAGCGCCGGGAGTGCATCTCCGCCCGCCTGGGGGATGTGTTGAGCCAGCTTTACCTGGGCTCGGCGGTGCTCAAGCGCTTTGAGGACGACGGCCGGCCGGCGGAAGACCTGCCCCTCGCCCGCTGGGGGTTGGAGGACATCCTCCATCGCATCGAGGACGCCTTCGCCGGGCTGATCCAGAACTTCCCCAACCGCCCCGCGGCCTGGCTGCTGCGGGCGGTGACTCTGCCCCTCGGCCGGCGGCAGGCGCCCCCCGGCGACCGGCTGGGCCACGAGGTGGCGGAGCGGCTGCTCGCACCTAGTGCCGTCCGGGACCGGCTTACCGCCGGCATGTACCTGCCCAAGGCGGCGGCAGAGCCCCTCGCCCAGCTCGAGCGGGCGCTGGAAGCGGCCATCCGGGCCGAGCCCGTGGAGGCGAAGCTGCGCGCCGCCGCGAAGGAAGGGGCGCTTGCCTCCCGGGGCCGGGAGGACGAGGCGAAGCTCGCTCTGGAGCAGGGCGTCATCACCCCCGAAGAGTTCGACGCGCTGGTAGAGGCCCGGGCGCTGCGGCGAGAGGTGATCATGGTGGACGACTTCCCGCCGGACTTCGGGATCGCCAGGAAGTCCGAGGCGGCGGCCCAGACCGTTGGAGCGAGGAAGACGGCGTGAGGGAAAGCGTGCGTCTCGAGCGGGACGGGGCGGTGGCCGCCATCGTGCTCCATCGCCCGCAGGCGCTGAATGCCCTGGACGGAGAAATGATGGCTCAGTTGCGTTTCGCGGCAGAGCAGGTGGAAGCGGACGCGTCGGTGCGGGCTGTGGTGATCCGGGGAGAGGGGCCGGCGTTCCTGGCGGGGGGCGACGTGAAGCTGTTCCACCGGCGCATCCAGGAGCTTCCGGCCCTGATCCTGGCGGTGGGCCCGGACCTCAACGCCGCCGTGCTGGCCCTGCGGCGCATGGGCAAGCCCGTGCTGGCCAGCGTCCACGGCGCCGTGGCCGGGGCCGGGGTAAGCCTCGTGGCGGCGGCCGATCTCGCCATCGCTGCGGACGACGCCCGCTTCACCCTGGCCTACAGCCGCATCGGCGCGTGCCCCGACGGGGGAGCCACCTACTGCTTGCCCCGGCTCGTGGGGGAGAAAAAGGCCCTGGAGCTCATGTTCCTGTCGGAGGCCTTCGACGCCGCGACGGCCAAGGCGCTGGGCCTGGTGAACTGGGTGGTGCCCGCGGCCACGCTGCAGGCGAAGACCCGGGAGATCGCCGCCCGTCTCGCCGAAGGCCCGACCTTCGCCTACGGGGAGACCAAGGCCCTGGTGTATGGGCTGCAGGACGGCGCCCTGGCCCGGCGGATGGAGGAGGAAAACCGGGCGTTCGCCCGCTGCGCCGCCACCGCCGACATGGCGGAGGGCGTGGCCGCGTTCGTGGAAAAGCGCGCGCCGCGGTTTGTGGGCGAGTGAATCAAAGCATGAACCGCAGAGGCACAAAGGAAGAAATAATTCTTTCTTCTTTTCTCTGTGTGCGGCTGTGTTTCTGCGGTAGAGGGAAAACATGCGTACACTGAAAGGCAAGACGGTCTTCATCACCGGCGCAAGCCGCGGCATCGGCCGGGAGATCGCCCTGCGCTTCGCCCGGGACGGGGCGCAGGTGGTGGTCACCGGCAAGACCGCCGAGCCCCATCCGAAGCTCAAGGGGACCATTTATAGCGTAGCGGAGGAAGTGGAGCGCGAGGGCGGCCGGGCCCTCGCCTTGCAGCTCGACGTGCGCGACGACGCGGCGCTGCGGCAGGCCGTGGAACGGGCGGCCGAGCGCTTCGGCGGCATCGACGTGCTGGTGAACAACGCCAGCGCCATCTCCCTCACCGGGATGCTGGAGACGCCCATGAAGCGCTTCGATCTCATGATGGCGGTCAACCTGCGCGCTACCTTCGCCGCGTCGCAAACTTGCGTGCCTTATCTCAAACGCTCGGTGAACCCCCACATCCTCACCCTGTCGCCGCCCCTCAACCTGGACCCCCGCTGGTTCAAGGACCACCTGGCTTACACCATCTCCAAGTACGGGATGAGCCTGTGTACCCTGGGCATGGCGGCGGAGCTCGCCCCCGACGGGATCGCCGTGAATTCCCTGTGGCCGAAGACCATCATCGCCACGGCGGCGATCGAGTTCAATTTCCCGCCACAGCTCCTCGCCCGCAGCCGCACGCCGGCCATCGTGGCCGACGCCGCCTACGCCATCGTCACCCAGGACAGCCGGCGGGTGACAGGCAACTTCTTCCTCGACGAGGACGTGCTGCGGGCCGAGGGTGTCGAGGACTTCCAGGGCTACGCCGTGAACCCCGGACAATCCTTGTTTCCGGATCTGTTCGTCGACTGAGGAGGGATCCATGGACAGGCCCGCATTCGCCAACGTGGACATCATTCCCCTGGAGGAGGCGACGACCCTCTCCGCGCTGTTCCGCGCCCGCGTGGCCCGCTCGGGGCAAGCCGTCGCCTACCGGGAATACGATCCCGCCGCGGGCGCCTGGCAGGGTTACACCTGGAACCAGATGGAGGCGGAGGTCGCCCGCTGGCAGGCGGCCATGGGGCGGGACGGGCTCAAGCCCGGCGACCGGGTCGCCATCATGCTGCCCAACGGCACCGCCTGGGTGAAGTTCGACCAGGCGGCGTTGGGGCTCGGGCTGGTGGTGGTGCCCCTCTACACCTCCGACCGCCCGGACAACGTGGCCTACGTGGTGCGGGACTCGGGGGCCAAGCTCCTGCTCTTCGAGGGCATGGAGCAATGGCAGGCGCTGGCGGAGGTGAAGGACCAGCTCGAGGGCTTGGTGCGGTTGCTGAGCTTGAAGCCCCTGGGGGGCGCCGGGGACGATTCGCGGCTCATGGCCGTGGACGACTGGCTGCCCGATCGGGCCGGGGCGGCCCGCAGCCTGCCGGTGGATCCCGATGCCCTCGCCACCATCGTCTACACCTCCGGCACCACCGGGCGGCCCAAAGGGGTAATGCTTTCCCACCGCAACATTCTCAGCAACGCCGCGGCCTGCCTCAAGACCATGGAGGTGACCACCCAGGACCTGATGCTCTCCTTCCTGCCCCTGTCCCACACCTTCGAGCGCACCGTGGGCTATTACCTCGCCATCATGTCCGGAACGCCGGTAGCCTACGCCCGCTCGGTGCAGTCGCTTGGGGAGGATCTCCAGCAGGTGCGGCCCACCCTGCTCATCACGGTGCCGCGCATCTTCGAGCGGGTCTATTCGGCCCTCCGCCAGAAGCTCGCCGAGTCGCCCGCCCCCCGGCGCAAGCTGTTCGAGCTGGCGGTGGAGGTGGGCTACGCCCGGTTCGAGCACGCCCAGGGACGGGGGGCTCTGCATCCCATGAACTTCCTTTGGCCGGTGCTCAAGCGCCTGGTGGCGGACAAGGTGCTGGAGCGGCTGGGAGGACGGGTGCGGGCGGCCATCTGCGGCGGCGCCGCCCTCTCGCCCGAGATCTCCCGGGTCTTCATCGGCCTCGGGCTGCCGGTGCTCCAGGGCTACGGGCTCACCGAAGCGAGCCCCGTGGTCACCGCCAACCGGCTGGACGACAACGTGCCTGAGAGCGTGGGCCTACCGCTGCCGGGAGTCGAGGTCAGGTTGGGGGACAAGGAAGCCCTCCTGGTGCGCGGGCCCAATGTCATGCTGGGCTACTGGAACAACAAGGAGGCCACCCGGGCGGTGCTGAGCGAGGACGGCTGGCTCAACACGGGCGACACCGCCCGCCTGGACGAGGCGACCCGTGTGTACATCACGGGCCGGCTCAAGGACATCATCGTGCTCTCCACGGGGGAGAAGGTGCCGCCGGTGGACATGGAGACGGCCATCCTGCGCGATCCCCTGTTCGAACAGGTGATGGTGCTGGGCGAGGGCCGGCCGTACCTTTCCGTGCTGGCGGTGCTGAACCCCGACCGCTGGCAAGCGCTGGCGAGGGAGCTTGGGCTCAATCCCCATTCCCAGGCGGATCTGCGCAGCGAGAAGCTCGAGGCGGTGATCCTCCAGCGCATCGCCCGGCAGGTGAAAGACTTTCCGGGCTACGCCCAGGTCCGGCGAGCCGCCGTGCTCCTCGAGCCGTGGACCGTGGAGAACGGCATGCTGACCCCCACCATGAAGGTGCGGCGCGCCAAAGTGCTGGAGCGTCACGGGGACGTCGTCGCTGCTCTATACAAAGGCCACTGACCATGACGGCGGAGCAGAAGGAAACCCAGCGGCTACCCCAGGGGCGGGAGCCGGTGCTGCGAGTGGTGCCCATGCCTTCGGACGCCAACTACCTGGGCGACATCTTCGGCGGCTGGATCATGTCCCAGGTGGACATCGCGGGCAGCATCCCGGCCATGCGCCGCGCCCGGGGCCGGGTGGCCACGGTGGCGGTGAACTCCTTCGTGTTCAAGCAGCCCGTGTTCGTCGGAGACCTGGTGAGCCTGTACGCGGAAGTGGTCCGGGTGGGGAGGACCTCCATCACCGTGGACGTGCAGGTCTACGCCCAGCGCAACCCGGCGGAGGAAGAGTGCGTCAAGGTCACGGAAGCCACCCTCACCTACGTGGCGGTGGACGAGAAGCGCCGCCCCCGGGTGGTGCCGCCAGAGGCGGCGTGAGGGAGGGTCCGAGCGGGCCTTCGGTATGGGTGTTTCAGGGATCGCGGGCCTGTCCCGGTGCAGCAGGCCGCAATCGAACATCGACTTGCACCCAGAGAGGAGAATGAAGCAATGGAGAAAAACACGACACCGCTATGGGCAGGGCTGGGAGTGGCGGGGCTCCTGACGGGATTCGCGGGGGGCGCCACGGCCGCCGGGTTCCAGCTCCTGGAGCAGAACGCCAGTGGCCTGGGCAACGCCTACGCCGGCACGGCGGCGGCGGCCGAGGACGCCAGCACCGTCTACTTCAACCCCGCGGGAATGAGCGCCCTCAAGGGCCGCGACCTGGCCGTGTCGGTCAACGCGATCCGGCCTTCCGCCAAGTTCAACAACCAGGGCTCGTCCACCACCTTTCCCGTGCCCACCATCCTGGGCACCAACAACGGGGGCGACGCCGGGGACTGGGCGCTCCTGCCGGCCCTGTACTACGCCCATGGGCTCAATCCGGACTGGACCGTCGGCCTCGGCATCAACGCTCCCTTCGGCTTGAAGACGGAATACGACCCGGACTGGATCGGGCGCTTTCAGGGCATCAAGTCCGAGCTGACAACCATCGCCATCACCCCCACCGTGTCCTACCGGATCAATACCACCACCTCGGTGGGCCTGGGCCTGCGGGCCCAGCGGGCCGACGCGGAACTGACGACGGCGGTCAATCCCCTGGATCCCACCGGCGCCCAGCAGGCCAAGGTGGAGGGGGACGACTGGGGCTTCGGCTTTTCTCTGGGAATCCTGCACCAGTTGACGCCGTCGACCCGACTGGGGCTCGCGTATCAGTCCCAGATCGAGCACAAGGTGAAGGGCAACCTTACGTCCCCCGCGGGAACCACGCCGGCTAAGGCGGAAGTCACCCTGCCCGACATCGTCACCTTGAGCTTCGTGCACCAGCTCAATCCCCGGTGGGAGCTGCTGGGGGACGTCGCCTGGACCAACTGGAGCAAGTTCGATCGGCTCGACATCGTGAACCGCGACACGGGCGCCCTTTTAAGCTCCACCCCCGAGAACTGGGACGACTCCTGGCGCTTCGCCCTGGGGGTGAACTACCGGCACAGCCAGGCGTGGAAACTCCGCGCCGGCGTGGCCTACGACGAGACGCCGGTGCCCGACGCGTTCCGCACGGTGCGCATTCCGGACGAAAGCCGCTACTGGGTGGCCATCGGCGCCCAGTACCGGTTCGCCCCGGGCACGGCCATCGACGTGGGTTACGCGCACTTGTTCGTGCGCGATTCCTCCATCAATAAAACGGAGCCGATCCCGGGCGCGCCGGCTTTCACCACCACGGTGCGCGGCGAATATGACAACAAGGTGGACATCATCGGGGTGCAGCTCTCCCATACCTTCTGATCATGACAACCGCTGAAAACCTCCGGATCCGCCGGGTGGCGGTGCTGGGCGCTGGCGTGATGGGCGCCCAGATCGCCGCCCATCTGGCCAACGCCCGGGTCGAGCCCATCCTGTTCGAGCTCGCCGCCAAGGAAGGCGATCCCAACGCCCACGTCCTCAAGGCGATCGAAGGGCTGAAAAAGCTGGACCCGAGCCCCCTGGCGCTCCCCGGCTACGCCGCTCACATCTTGCCCGCCAACTACGACCAGCACCTAGCGCTTCTGCGAGAGTGCGACCTCGTGATCGAGGCGATCTCCGAGCGCATGGACTGGAAAGCGGACCTCTACCGCAAGGTGGCGCCCCATCTCTCCGAACAGGCGATTCTCGCCACCAACACTTCGGGACTTTCCATCAACAGGCTGGCGGAGGTACTGCCCGAAGACCGGCGGCCCCGCTTCTGCGGCGTGCACTTCTTCAACCCGCCGCGCTACATGCACCTGGTGGAGCTGATCCCCGCCCAGGCGACGGCCGCGGCGATCCTGGACGCCCTCGAGGGCTTCCTGGTCACCACCCTGGGCAAGGGGGTGATCCGGGCCAAGGACACGCCCAACTTTATCGCCAACCGGGTGGGGGTGTTTTCGCTCCTCGCCACCCTCCACCACGCCGAGCGGCTGGGCCTGCGCTTCGACCTGGTGGACAAGCTCACCGGACCCCTCATCGGGCGGCCCAAGAGCGCCACCTTCCGCACGGCGGACGTGGTCGGGCTGGATACCTTCGCCCACGTGGTGCAGACCATGCGGGAGGCACTCCCCACCGATCCATGGCACCGGTACTACCAGATCCCCGGGTGGCTCCAAGGGCTGATCGACCAGGGCGCGCTCGGGCAGAAGACCAGGCGGGGAATTTACCGGAAGGTGGGCAGCGACATCCAGGTCCTGGACCTGAAGAAGAATGACTACGTGCCGGCCGATGCCGAGGCCGACCAGGAGGTGGTGGCGATCCTGAAGGGCAAGGACATGGCGGAGAAATTTGCCCGGCTGCGCGCGAGCAGCCACCCCCAGGCCCAGTTCATCTGGTCCATCTACCGGGACGCCTGGCACTACTGCGCGGTGCACCTGGCGGAGATCGCCGATAGCGCCCGGGACGTGGACCTGGCGATCCGCTGGGGCTTCGGCTGGGACCGGGGTCCCTTCGAGATCTGGCAGGCGGCCGGCTGGGCCCAGGTGGCGAAGTGGATCGGCGAGGACATCGCTGCCGGCAAGACCATGGCCGGCGTGCCCCTTCCCGGCTGGGCGACCGACCCGAACCGCACCGGCGTGCACGCGGCCCAGGGCTCCTATTCGCCCGGCGCCAACGCCTACCGGGGGCGCTCGACGCTTCCCGTGTACAAGCGCCAGCCGTTCCCGGACCGGGTGATCGGCGAGGAGGTGCGCTACGGGGAGACCATCTTCGAGACCGACGCGGTGCGCTGCTGGCACACGGGGGATGACATCGCCATCCTCTCGTTCAAGACCAAGATGCACGCCATCGGCGACGACGTGCTGGAGGGGACCCTGCGGGCCATCGACGAGGCTGAGCGCCGCTTCATGGGCCTCATACTCTGGCAGACCGAGCCGCCTTTCTCGGTGGGCGCGAACCTGGCCAAGGTGTCGGACAGCATGAAGAACAAAGGCGAGCCGCCGTCCGCGCTGGACAAGATGGTGAAGCGCTTCAAGCGGGAAGCGGCGAGTCTTCTCATGAAGGCAGCGCGCAAGCTCAATGTGGCCGACAAGCTCCAGGCCCCTGTGCTGGCGCGAATCGAGAAGGTGGTGAAGCAATTCCAGGAGACCACCCAGGCGCTCAAGTACTCCTTGGTGCCCACGGTGGCGGCGGTGGACGGCCTGGCCCTGGGCGGGGGCTGCGAGTTCGTCATGCACTGCGACCGGGCGGTCGCTTCCCTGGAGAGCTACATCGGCCTGGTGGAAGTGGGCGTGGGGCTCTTGCCCGCAGGCGGAGGGTGCAAGGAGTTCGCCCTGCGGGCGGCCCGGGAAGCCAAGGGGGGCGACCTGTTCCCGTTCCTCAAGCGGGCCTTCGAGACCATCGCCACCGGCCAGGTGGGCAAGAGCGCCGAGCACGCCCGGGATCTGGGTTACCTGAGCCCCTGCGACCCGGTGGTGATGAACCGCTTCGAGCTCCTGCACGCGGCCAAGCATGAGTTGCGGGCCCTGGCCGAGGCGGGCTATCGGCCGCCGCTGCGGCCCAAGGAAATCCCCGTGGCCGGGGAGTCCGCCATCGCCACCTTTAAGGCCCACATGGTGAACCTCTTGGAGGGGGGGTTCATTTCCGAGCACGATTTCCTGGTGGGGAGCAAAGTGGCCCACGTGCTGTGCGGCGGAGAGTTAAGCCCAGGCAGCACGGTGGACGAACAGTGGTTCCTGGACCTGGAGCGGGAAGCGTTCATGGAACTGCTGGCCACGGAGAAGACCCAGGCCCGCATCGAGCACATGCTCAAGACCGGCAAACCCCTGAGGAATTGATTCGGAGGTTCATCATGACCAGGCAAGTCGAAGACGCGTACATCGTGGCGGTGGCCCGCACGCCGGTCGGGCGCGCGCCGCGGGGGATGATGAAGACCGTGCGCCCGGATGCCATGCTGGCCCACGTGCTCAAGGCGGTGCTCCAGCGGGCCCCGGGCCTGGACCCGGCGACAGTGGAGGACGTGATCGTGGGCTGCGCCATGCCGGAGGGGGAGCAGGGATTGAACGTGGCCCGCATCGCCCTTCTGCTGGCGGGGCTGCCCGACTCGGTGCCGGGCATGACCATCAACCGCTTCTGCGCTTCCGGGCTGCAAGCGGTGGCCCTGGCGGCGGACCGCATCCGCCTGGGCGAAGCCCAGGTGATGATCGCCGGCGGCACCGAGAGCATGAGCATGGTGCCCATGGGGGGCAACAAGCCGTCCTATAACCCGGACATCTTCGCCGGGAACGAGCACGTGGCCATCGCCTACGGCATGGGGATCACAGCGGAGAAAGTGGCGAGCCGCTGGCAGGTGAGCCGGGAAGACCAGGACACCTTCGCCCTGGGCAGTCACCAGAAAGCCGTCGCCGCCATCGACGGGGGCGAGTTCCGGGACGAGATCGCCCCCTATACGGTGGTGGAAAAGCGCCCGGGGCTCGAAGACCGGGAGGTCCACCGGGACACCCGGGAAGTCTCCCTGGACGAGGGGCCCCGGCGGGAGACGTCCCTGGAAGCCCTCTCCAGGTTGAAGCCCGTCTTCGCCGCCCGGGGCACCATCACCGCAGGCAACAGCTCCCAGACCTCGGACGGGGCGGCGGCGGTGTTGCTCGCGAGCGGCGCGGCCTGCAAGCGGTTCAATTTGACGCCCATGGGCCGCTTCCTGGGCTACGCGGTGGCCGGCGTGCCCCCCGAGATCATGGGTATCGGCCCGGTGAAGGCGATCCCCAAGGTGCTCGCGCGCCTGGGCCTCCGGCAGGAGGACCTGGACTGGATCGAGCTGAACGAGGCCTTCGCCGCCCAGGCGCTGGCCGTGATCCGCGACCTGGGCCTCGATCCGGACAAGGTGAATCCCCTGGGCGGCGCCATCGCCCTGGGGCACCCCCTGGGAGCGACGGGGGCGATCCGCACCGCGACCCTGATGTGTGGCCTCAAGCGCCGCAAAAAGAAGTACGGCATGGTGACCATGTGCATCGGCACCGGCATGGGGGCCGCCGGCGTGTTCGAGGCCCTGTAACCGCTCCTTCAATCCGGGGGCGGCAGAGGCACGGCGGAAACCAATGAGGTGGAATCCGATGACCCGATGGCTCGGCGGCACGCTCGCCGCGCTTCTCGTGATGGCCACCTGGGCCCAGGGCGCCGAAGTGGCCGGCGTGAAGGTGGAGGAGACGGCGAGGGTGGGGGAAGTGGAGCTGGTGCTCAACGGCGCCGGCGTGCGCACCCGGCTGTTTTTCAAGGTGTACGTGGCCGCGCTCTATCTCCCGGCCAGGACGGCGGACGCCCGGGCGGCGATCTCCGGGCCGGGGCCGAAGCGGGTGTGGATGCACATGCTGCGGGACCTGGATTCGGCGGCGCTCGCCTCCGCCCTCAAGGAAGGCCTGCAGAACAACCACAGCGCGGCGGAGCTCGAGGCGCTCGAGCCCCGGATCCAGGCGCTGGTCGAGCTCCTCACGGCGGAGAAGGAAATCAAGACCGGGACGGTGATCCTGCTGGACGACCTGCCCGGGCAGGGCACCCGGGTGAGCGCCGACGGCCAGGTGCGGGGCACGGTGGCCGGCGACGACCTCTACCCGGCGCTGCTCCAGGTATGGCTGGGGGACAGGCCCGCCGATTCGGAGTTGAAGCGGGCGATGCTGGGCGGTTAGCCGCCATCCTTGTTGTCTCGGCCTGGGGCCGCCCCTCCGGGCGGCGCGGGTGTCGATGGGCCTCAGCCGCCCATAGCCGCGATCGCGCCGCCGCCGATGGCGGTGAGCAGCACCACCAGCCAGGGCGGCAGCTTCCAGAACATGAGCAGGCCGAAAGCCACGAGCCCCAGGCCGAAGTCGCCGGGGGAGCGGATCGCGCTGGTCCAGACCGGGTGATAAAGGGCGGCGAGGAGCAACCCCACCACCGCCGCGTTGACGCCCATCAAGGCCGACTGGATCCCTTGCATGCGGCGCAGCCGGTCCCAGAAGGGCATGACGCCGAAGACCAACAGAAACGAAGGCAGAAAGATGGCGAGCAAGCACAGAATCCCCCCGGGCCACCCGCCGCCCAGGGGGTCCATCAAGGCGCCCAAGTAAGCGGCGAAAGTGAAGAGGGGACCGGGGATCGCTTGCGCGGCCCCGTAGCCCGCCAGGAACTCGTCCGTGGTGACCCAGCCCGGCGGCACCACCTCCGACTGCAGCAGGGGCAGCATCACGTGCCCGCCGCCGAAAACCAGGGACCCGGTGCGGTAGAAGCCGTCGAAGATGGCGAGCGCCGGCGTCCCGGTGGCCGCCGCCAGCAGCGGCAGCCCTCCGAGCAGCAGGAAGAAGGCGACCAGGTTCACTGCCGCGAAGCCCCGGCTCACCGGCACGGGCATTTCCACGTGCCCCCGGGTCTCCGGGGGCTTGAGCAGCAGCCAACCAGCGAGCCCTCCGCCCAGGATGGCGCCGATCTGCCCCAGGGCCGTGGGGACCGCCAGCACCACCAAGGTGGCGGCAGCGGCCAGGGTGAAGCGTTCCCGGTCGGGACAGAGGGCCCGGGCCATGCCCCAGACCGCCTGGGCCACCACGGCCACCGCCACCACCTTTAGGCCGTGGAGCCAGCCGCTTCCCAAAGCCTCCCGGTAGCTCTCCACGCCGTAGGCGAAGGCCAGCATGACGAGGGCCGAGGGCAGGGTGAAACCCGTCCAGGCTGCCAGCGCGCCGGCGACCCCGGCTTTGGTGAGGCCGATGCCGAGCCCCACCTGGCTGCTGGCAGGCCCGGGGAGGAACTGGCACAGGGCCACCAGGTCGGCGTAGCCGCGCTCGTCGATCCAGCGCCGCCGCACCACGAACTCGTCGCGGAAATAGCCCAGATGGGCGATGGGACCGCCGAAGGAGGTGAGGCCCAGCTTGAGAAAAGCCCGGAACACCTCGGCGCTGGAGGCGGCGCGGATGGTCGCCTGGGGACTCGGGGCATCCATTGTTGTTCTCGACGGGGTGTTGCCCCGATTATGCCCGGACCTCGCCCCGGGGCGAAGCGGGCAGCGGCTACGCCGCTGGAACCTGCTCCGCCCTCCGCGTGCGCCGGCGCTCGTGTTCCTTGAGGAAGCGCTTGCGGATGCGGATCGACTTGGGCGTGATCTCCACCAGCTCGTCGTCCTCGATGAATTCCACCGCGTACTCCAAAGTGAGCTGCACGGGCGGGGTGAGGATGACGTTTTCGTCCTTGCCGGCGGCGCGGATATTGGTGAGCTTCTTTTCCTTGATGGGGTTCACCACCAGGTCGTTGTCCCGGCTGTGGATGCCGATCACCATGCCCTCGTACACCGGGTCGCCGGGCTTCACGAACAGCCGTCCCCGCTCTTGCAGGTTGAAGAGGGCGTAGGCCACCGCCGCGCCGTTTTCCTGGGACACCAGCACGCCGTTGCGGCGACCCGGGAGGTCGGCCTTCATGGGGCCGTAGCCGTCGAACACGTGGCTCATGAGGCCGCCGCCCCGGGTCAAGTTGAGGAACTCGTTCTGGAAGCCGATCAGGCCGCGGGCGGGAACCCGGTACTCGAGGCGCACGCGGTCGGCCCCATCGGGGATCATGTCCAGGAGCTCCCCGCGGCGCAGCCCCAGGGCCTCCATGACCGGGCCCTGGTGGGCTTCCTCCAGGTCCAGGGTGAGGGCTTCGTAAGGCTCAAACACCCCGCCGTCGATCACTTTGGTGATGACCCGGGGGCGGCCCACCGCTAGCTCGTAGCCTTCCCGGCGCATGTTCTCGAGAAGGATCGTCAGGTGCAGCTCCCCGCGGCCCGAGACCAGAAAAACGTTCGCATCCTCGGTGTCCTCCACCCGCAGCGCCACGTTGGTGCGGAGCTCCCGGACGAGCCGCTCGCGCAGTTGACGCGAGGTGACGAACCTGCCCTCCCGGCCGGCGAGGGGCGAGGTGTTCACGTGGAAGCTCATGGTGAGGGTGGGTTCGTCCACCGCCAGGGCCGGCAGCGCCTCGGGGCGTTCGGGATCGGCCAGGGTGGCGCCGATGGCCACCGTCTCGATGCCCGTCACCTGTACGATGTCGCCAGCCGCCGCCTCTTGCAGGGGAACGCGTTCCAGCCCCCGGAAGCCGAAGACCTGGCCAACCCGGGCCTTGAGGGGTGCTTCCTCCGGGCGCAGCACCGCCACCTCCTGTCCCGGCCGAAGCCGCCCGCGGGCGATGCGGCCCACGCCGATGCGGCCCACATAGGAGGAGTGGTCGAGGGCGCAGATGCGCAACTGGAGGGCTCCATCCGGGTCTCCCGCGGGCGGTGGCACGTGGCGCAGGATGGCCTCGAACAGGTCGCGCAGATCCGGACGGGGCTCGACGCAACGGGCGTTGGCCCAGCCCTGGAGGGCGGAGGCGTACACCACGGGAAAGTCGAGCTGGTCCTCGCTGGCCCCCAGCTTGTCGAACAGCTCGAAGGTCCGGTTGACCACCCAGTCGGGCCGGGCCCCGTCCCGGTCCACCTTGTTCACCACCACGATGGGCTTGAGGCCTAGGGCCAGGGCCTTGCGGGTGACGAAACGGGTCTGGGGCATGGGACCCTCCACCGCGTCCACCAGGAGCAGCACCCCGTCCACCATGGAGAGCACCCGTTCCACTTCGCCGCCGAAGTCCCGGTGGCCGGGCGTATCCACGATGTTGATGTGCACGCCCTGGTAATCCACTGCGGTGTTCTTGGCGAGGATGGTGATGCCCCGCTCCCGCTCCAGCTCGTTCATGTCCATCACCCGCTCCTGCACCTGCTGGTGGGCGGCGAAGACGCCCGCCTGGTGGAGCAGCTTGTCTACCAGGGTGGTCTTGCCGTGGTCCACGTGGGCGATGATGGCGATGTTGCGAACGGGGCGCGGGGAGCTCATAGCGTGTCCTGAAAAGGCGCGAATTTTACCATAGTGGAATTACGGACCCGAGGACACGCTCCGCCGGGGAAGGGCCGCACCGGGCACAGGCCAGAACGACGGCGGCATGGGGATGTCTAAATAAATGTAAAACTCTTCGGCACATTTCGCCGTGGGGCGCGAAGAAGCGCGTGAAGGGCGAGGAAGGCATGGGACGGCCCGCCGGAGATCGCGCCGGCTTAGCCGATGGAAAGGGGAAGGTGCGCCTCCTGCTGGTGGAAAGCCAGGCGCTGATGCGGGAAGGGCTCAAGCGCATCCTGTCGGATGCGCCCGACGTGGAAGTGACCGGAGAGGCGGGCAACGCCGGGCTGGCGCTGCGGCTGGCCCGGGACCGGGAATGGGACGTGGCGCTCCTGGGCTTGCCGCTGGAAGATCAAAGCGGGCTTGAGGTACTAAAGGCGATCAGGGCCGAGAAACCGAAGTTGCCGGTGCTGGTCTTGAGCGCTTACCCCGAAGACTCGTTTGCACTTAGCATCATCAAAGCGGGAGCGGCCGGCTACCTGACCAAGGCGTGCGAGTCTACCCGCCTGCTGGACGCGATCCGCAAGGTCGCCCGCGGCCGCAAGTACCTCAGCGAGGTCGTGGCCGAAAAGCTGGCCCTGGCCAGCGGAGTGAACGGAGCCCGGTTACCCCATGAGAAGCTTTCCGACCGGGAGTTGGAAGTGCTCTGCCGCATCGCCGGAGGCAAGTCCCGGGCCCAGATCGCCCAGGAGCTTCATCTGAGCGTCAAGACCGTAGCCACCTACCGGGCGCGGCTTCTGGAAAAGATGGAGCTCAAGAGCAACGCCGAGCTGGTGCGCTACGCGATCCAGCATGGGCTGGTGAGGACTTAGGGAAGCCGAAAGCATATCCCCGCTCGTTCAGCGTTCCCCTTGGTACCGACCGGCGACTCGGCGAAGGGCGCCGGTAGCGCCCTTCGCCGAAAAAGCCAATCCTGGCGTTCTCCGCCAGCTAGGCCAGGGCCGCCTCCACCTCGGCGAAGCTGCGGGCGATTTCGGTGGTATGGATGGGCTCTCCCAGTTGCCGGGCGATTTGGGTGGTGGAGAACAAGCCTCGCAGCACGTCGTTTCCGTGCTCGTCCACTTCCGCTACCGCCGCGTGCTGGCGGCCCACGTGCCGCAAGGTGGCCACGATGTGCCCCACTTTGGCGACCCGCACGTCTTCCATGTTGAGTACTTCCAGTTGATCATGGGGGGTCATGATGTCCCGCACCCGGATTTCGTCCCGGGTGCCGCCATGGGACTGGATGAATTGCATCGGCTTCTCGCCCAGGATGTCGGTGGCGGTGATGATACCCAGCAGGTAGTTGTTCACGTCCACCACCAGGAGTAGCCGCACCCCCCGCCGGATCATGACCCGGTTCGCGTTCTCGATGCTCGCCTCTGGGTCGATGGTGACGGCCACCACCTGTTTCAGGTCGGTCATCACGTCCACCGCCGGGTCGTCCAGGGTCACGCGGGGAGGCAAATACTGGGTGGGCCGAGCGAAAGTGGCTTTCGCCTTCAAGTGGCGCGAAGGCAGGGGCAGGTATTCCCGGGCCATCTATTTTCTCCTTTCCTGTCGGTGGCTGCTTGTTGGTTAGTCGGGGCGGGGCCGGCGCGGTTTCATGGACGACCACTCCGCCTTTACTCATATTTGGACGAGGCTGGTCCAGCGTCAAGGGTCGGCCGCTGATGGCCGAATAAGCCTCTTTAATCCGTCTTTGATGGAGCCCGCTCAATGAATAAGAAAAAATGATAAAAACGGTAAGGCAAGCTTATACTTCTTGCGCTATCATATGTTGCGTCGCTCTTTCATATCGTGAAAAGAGCGGCGGAAGCCCGCGCCACGAGTGCGGACGAGGAGACCCGAGATGAGCGCAGTGTTGAAGAGCATCGAAGACCGGCTCCCCCGGCCGGTCGAAGAGGAGGCGTCCTTCGGCGACGCCTCCGGGGAGTACCGGGCGTGCGGCTGCTGGCGGGAAGAGCGCCATCCGCGCACCTTTCCGAGCCGGCTGCAGGGCGATCCGCGCACCATCGAAAATCCTTTCGGCGATCTTTGAACGGCACCGGGCGGCCGGAGATCCTCCCGCCGTTTGAGCCCTGCAGAGGTTCCTCGGCGCAGGAAACGAGAGTGATTGCTATTTCCAATCAGGGGGATATGACACCCATGGGCGCAACCCGCAGAATCCTCATCCTGGGTGCATCCTATGGATCGCTCCTCGGCGCCAAGCTCGCCCTGGCGGGGCACGACGTGGACCTGGTGTGCCGGCCTGAGGAGGCGGAGCTGATCAACCGGGCGGGCGCCGTCGTGCGCCTGCCGGTCAGGGGACGCGAGGGGCGGGTGGAGATCAACTCGAAAAAACTGCCGGGCCGGGTCTACGCCGGCGGCCCCGGGGCATTCCAACCGGCCGGCTACGACTTGATCGTCCTGGCCATGCAGGAGCCCCAGTACCGGGCCCCCGGCGTGCGGGAGCTCATGGAAGCGATCGCCCGGTCCCGGGTGCCGTGCCTGTCCCTCATGAACATGCCGCCCCTGCCGTACCTCGCCCGCCTCCCGGGTATCGATGTGAACGCGTGCAGGAGCTGCTACACCGATGCCACGGTCTGGGACGGTTTCGATCCCCCTCTGATGACCCTGTGCAGCCCGGATCCCCAGGCGTTTCGACCCCCGGGGGAGCCGGTCAACGTGCTGCAAGTGACGCTGCCGACGAATTTTAAGGCGGCGCGTTTCGAGTCCGGGGCCCACACCGCCCTGCTGCGGGGGCTCGAGGCGGACGTCGAGGCGGCCCGGTTCGACGGGGACGGGGAGAGCATCGAGCTGCCGGTCAAGCTCAGGGTCCACGACTCCCTGTTCGTGCCCCTCGCCAAGTGGGCCATGCTGATCGCCGGCAACTACCGCTGCGTGACGGAGGAGGGAGTGCGTTCCATCCGGGACGCCGTGCACGGCGACCCGGCGGCCTCGCGGACGGTGTACGAATGGGTGGTGGAGCTTTGCCTGTCCCTCGGCGCGGACGAGAAAGACCTGGTGCCGTTCGAGAAATACGCCAGCGCGGCGTTGTCCCTCGAGAGCCCCTCGGCCGCGGCACGGGCCGTGGCCGCCGGGGCGACAGACATCGAACGGGTGGACCGGCTGGTTCAGGCGATCGCGCGCCAAAAGGGCATGCGCTGGGAGGCCCTCGACCGCCTCGTCGCCCTGATCGACGAGCGGCTCGAGGCGAATCGCAGGAAGGCCGCTTGACTCACATATTGGGGTAGTTGGGCCCACCGCCCCCTTCGGGCGTCACCCAGACGATGTTCTGGGTGGGATCCTTGATGTCGCAGGTCTTGCAGTGCACGCAGTTTTGGGCGTTGATCTGCAGGCGCCAGTTGCCTGCGGCCTGGACGAACTCGTAGACCCCGGCCGGGCAGTAGCGGCTCTCGGGCCCGTCGTAGAGGGCGAGATTTACCTTGAGCGGTACTTCCGGATCCCGCAGCTTCAGGTGGCAGGGCTGGTTTTCCTCGTGGTTGGTGTTGGAGAGGTACACCGACGAGAGCCGGTCGAAGGTGAGCACCCCGTCGGGCTTCGGATAGGCGATGGGCGCGGCCTCGGTCTTCTTTTTCAGGGTTTCGTGGTCGGCGCGGCGATGGTGGAGGGTCCACGGCGCCTTCCCCCGGAAGAGAAGCTGGTCGATCCCGAACATGAGGGAGCCGAGGTAGAGGCCTTTGGACATCCAGGGCTTGAAGTTGCGGGCGCGGTACAGCTCCTCGTACAGCCAGCTCGAGCGGAAGGCCTCGGTGTAGGCGGTGAGCTCCACCCCGGCCCGGTCGGCCTTCAAGGCCTCGAAGGCCGCTTCCGCTGCCAGCATCCCCGACTTGATGGCCGCGTGGCTGCCCTTGATGCGGGAGGCGACGAGAAAGCCCGCGTCGTCGCCGATCAGGGCGCCGCCCGGAAAGGTGAGCTTGGGCAGGGACTGGAGTCCGCCGGCGGCGAGGGCTCGGGCGCCGTAGGCGACGCGCTTGCCCCCCTCCAGGAAACCGCGGATTGCCGGATGGGTCTTCCAGCGCTGCATTTCCTCGAAGGGGGAGAGGTAGGGGTTGGCGTAGGACAGGCCCACTACCAGCCCCAGGGACACGAGCCGATCGGCGTCGTGGTACATCCAGGAGCCGCCGTAGGTGTCCGGATCCAAGGGCCAGCCGGCGGTGTGCAGCACGAGACCCGGCTGGTGTCGCTCGGGCTGCACCTCCCATAGCTCCTTGACGCCGAGGCCGTAAACCTGGGGGGCCCGTCCGGCCCGCAACCCGAAACGCTCCTCGAGCTGCCTGCCCAGGTGGCCGCGGCAGCCTTCGGCGAAGAAGGTGTACTTGGCGTGGAGCTCGATGCCCGGCTGGTAGCGGGGCGTGGGACGGCCTTCCCTGTCCACGCCCATGTCGCCGGTGGCCACGCCCTTGACCCAGCCCTCGTCGTTGTAGAGCACTTCGGCCGCGGGGAAACCGGTGAAGATCTCGACCCCCAGGGATTCCGCCTCCCTGGCGAGCCAGCGGCACACGTTGCCCAGGCTCACGACGTAGTTGCCCTGGTTCTTGAAGCAAGCGGGCAAAAGGGAATCAGGAACCCGCAGAGACCCTTTTTCCGTGAGAAAAAGGAACCGATCCTCGCTGACCGGCACGGTGAGGGGCGCCCCCTTGTCCTTCCAGTCGGGGATCAGCTCGGTCAGGGCCCGGGGGTCCATCACCGCGCCGGAGAGAATGTGCGCCCCCACCTCCGAGCCCTTTTCCAGCACGCACACCGAGACCTCGTGGCCGTGGGCCTGGGCCAGTTGCCTGAGGCGTATGGCCGCGGCGAGCCCCGCTGGACCAGCACCGACGATCACCACGTCATAGGATAGGGACTCGCGCTCGGGCATGGGGAGAAATTTTCGAGTCCGGCCTCGACGGCCCCATTATAATTCACCCCTCCCGGGTTTCCTCTGACCGGCGGCACGTCATGGAAAAGAAACGCAGGCTGATCTACATCGAGCGCATCCCGATCCGCTGGGGCGACATGGATGCGTACGGGCACGTGAACAATACCGTGTATTTCCGCTTCATGGAGCAGGCGAGGGTGGGATGGATGCAGGAGCTCGGCCTGGACCTGGTGGCGCCGGAGCAGGGGCCCGTTATCGTCACCGCGAGCTGCGCCTTCCTCAAGCAGCTCGACTTCCCGGGCACGGTGGAGGTGCGCATGTACGCGGGCGAGCTGGGCCGCTCCAGCCTGATGTCCTATTACGAGCTGCGCCGGGAGGGGGAAGAGGAACTGTGCGCCACCGGGGAGGCGAAGATCGTCTGGGCGGACCAGCGGGTGAGGAAATCCATGCCCATCCCGCCCCATATTCGCCGCCTGCTGGAGGCTTGAGGCGCGGGGGGATCGGCGATCGTTCGTTCTTGCCGCTCAACCCTCGCCGTCCGTCCCGGGCCGGCTGCAGTCGAAGACCCTTCCCGTGATCCCCCGGCTGTCGGGGCCCATGAGGTAGAGGTACCAGGGCATCAGGTCCGCAGGGCCGGGAAGCCGCCGGCGGTCTTCCCCCGGATGGGTGGCCAGCCGCTGGGGCGAGCGCACCGGACCGGGGATCACCGCGTTGATCCTGAGCTGGGGATGGAGCTCCCATTCCTGCGCCTGGATTTTCACCAGGGCTTCCACCCCGGCCTTGGACACGGCGAAGGCCCCCCAGTAGGCCTTCGGGCGGTGGCCGTGGGTCTCGGAGGTCATGACCACCGAAGCGTCCGGGGCGGCTTTGAGCAGGGGGGCGCAGACCCGGGTGATGGCGGCGGCCGCCGCCAGGTTGACCCGCAGGTGCCCGAGCCAGTGGTCCAGGGACTGCAGCTCCAGGGGCGCGGGCCGGTAGCGTTCCGCGGCGTTGTGCAGGATCCCGTCCAGGCGGCCGAGCTGGTCGCCGATGGCCTGGGCCATGGCCCGGAACTCGGTCTCCCCCGCGCTCATGAGGTCCAGGGAGAAAAGGGCGGGTTTCGGGTAGCCGGCCCCCTCGATCTCGTCGTAGACCGCATTCAAGGGCGCTTCCCTGCGGCCGTGGAGGATGACCGTGGCGCCGTGGGCAGCGAAGGCCAGGGCGGCCGCCCGCCCGAGGCCGTGGGCGGCGCCGGTGACCAGGATCACCCGGTTCTCGAGCAGGTCGGAGGCGGGCTGATAGTTCATGGCAGAGGCCAAGGAAAAAAGGTCCAGGGAGAGTCAGCCGAAGTTCCAGGTCCTCCAGGCGATCCAGAGTTTCTTCAGCGGTGTGAGATCGACCCGGGCCGAGAGCACTTGGGCGGGATCCCCGCGGATCTCGTCCAACAGAGCGCGGGCGATGGCCGCCAGGGCCAGGGCCGGCCGCTGGGAGCAGCGGTCGGCCGGGGGAAGCTCTTCCAGGGCCTGGGCATAGAGCCGATCGCAGCGCTCGATCTGGCGGCCCAGGAATTCGCCCACGCGGGTCCCGGCGGGACGGGAGACGAGCTCCCGGGGGCCGATGCCGTGGGCCGCCAGCTCGTCCTCGGGGAGGGTGAGGCGGCCCCGGCGCGCCTCCGCCCCCACGTCCAGCACAAGGGTGGTGAGCTGCAGGGCCAGGCCCAGGTCGTGGGCGAACTTGAGGGTGCGCCGGTCCTGGTAACCGTAAACTTCCGCCGCCAGGACGGCGGGGGTGCTGCCTAGGCGGTGGCAGTGGAGCTGGAGCGCCTTGAAGTCGGGGAAGCCTCTGGCGGCCAGCTCCGTCTCCACGCCGTCGATGATCTCCTGGAACTGCTCCTGGGGCAGGGCGTAATCGGCCACCACCCGCGCTAAGGCCTGGGCCACGGGGTGCTGGGGCTTGCCTTCAAACGCTTGGGCGGTCTCCGTGCGCCACCAGGCGAGGCGTGCCCGGGCGACGCCAGGGTCCGAGCAATCCCGCGCCGCGTCCTGGGTTTCCCGTACGAAGGCGTAGATGGCGGTCGCCGCCCGGCGCTTTTCCTGGGCCAGGAAACGCAGGCTGTAGTAGAGTGCCGAACCCCGCCGAGCGGTTTTCTGGGCGCAGTACTCGTCCGGTGTCATCGGGCGGGACGTTTCTTCGTTGGATGGAGGGCAAGTTCTGGGAATAGGGCGGGCGCGGCTCGCCCGGGTCGATTGCTCAGCGCTCCGGGCGACTGCACCCGGAGGCCGGGCTGACTGACAGTAAACTCGTAATTATATTACAATTGCTTGGTTGCGAAAGTGGCGGAACCGGTAGACGCACCAGATTTAGGATCTGGCGCCGCAAGGCGTGAGAGTTCGAGTCTCTCCTTTCGCACCAGGAGGAATGATCATACGCGATCTCCCGGCTGTTCTGGTGGCCAGACTTTTTTTGCTCTTCCGACCCGGTTTGGATGGGACGCGGCGGGCAGGCTTTTGTCCCACCGCCTCACTGTGAACCCCGATAAGAGGTGGATGTAAGCATGCAGATTCATCTGGAGAACCTGGGGGCGCTGAAGCGCCGTCTGGACGTGACGCTTCCCCAGTCGCAGATCGAAGCCGAGGTGGAAAGCCGGCTCAAGCGCATCGCCCGCACAGCCAGGATGCACGGCTTTCGCCCGGGAAAGGTCCCGCTCAAGGTGATCGCCCAGACCTATGGGCCCCAGGTCCGCCAGGAAGTGCTGGGGGACGCCGTGCAGAAGAGCTTTGCCGAGGCGGTGCGCAGCCGTAACCTCAGGGTGGCGGGCTTCCCCCACTTCGAACCCAAGCCCTCCCCTGGAAGCGGCGCCGATTTCCAGTACAGCGCTATATTCGAAGTCTATCCGGAAGTGCAGCTCGGGGACCTGAGCGGCGTCACCCTCGAGCGGCCGGTCCACGAAGTCACCGAGGCCGACGTGGACCAGACCCTTCAAGTCCTGCGCAAGCAGCGGACGACTTTTACCCCGGTGGAACGGGGAGCGGCCCGGGGCGACCGGCTCACCCTCGACTTCCAGGGAACCCTGGACGGGCAGCCCTTCGAGGGCGGTCAAGGCCAGGGCGTCACGGTGATCCTGGGCGAGGGGCGGCTCCTGCCGGCGTTCGAGGACAATCTCCTCTCCGTGAAGGCGGGGGAGACCAAGCGCTTCGAGGTGGGTTTTCCGGAGGACTATCACGGGAAGGAAGTCGCCGGAAAAACAGTCACTTTCGAAGTGACCGTGCACGCCGTGGAGGAACCCCGGCTGCCCCCGGTGGATGCCGACTTCGCCAAGGCCTTGGGTATCGCGGACGGGGATCTGGAAAAGATGCGCTCGGAAATCCGGGCCAACGTGGAGCGGGAAGTAAAGCGGCGCCTCCAGACGCGACTCAAGGAGCGGGTGATGGAGGCGCTTCTCGCCGTCGCCAGCCTGGAGCTTCCCGAAGCCCTGGTGGAGGCCGAGCAGCGCCGGCTGGCCGACGCCGCCCGCCGGGACCTGGAGGGCCGGGGCGTGCGGGTGCAGGGCGCGCCCCTGCCTCCGGAAATGTTCGCCGAGCAGGCTGAGCGCCGGGTGAAACTGGGCTTGATTCTTGCTGAGCTGGTCAAGGCCCACAGCCTCCACGCCCGGCCGGAACAGGTGCGGGCCATCGTGGAGGATTTCGCCCAGAGCTACGAGCGTCCGGAGGAGGTGGTGAAGTGGTACTATTCCAAACCGGAGCGATTGAACGATGCCGAGGCTTTGGCGCTCGAAGAAAATGTGGTCCGCTGGGTGCTGGGCCAGGCGAAGGTGGTGGACAAACCGGTCGGCTTCGACGAACTGACGGGGAAGTGACTGTATGTCGGACGTACGCGTAATGGAACCGCAAGCCCTCGGGCTCATCCCGATGGTCATCGAGACCAGCGGGCGGGGGGAGCGCGCCTATGACATCTATTCCCGGCTACTCAAGGAACGGGTGGTGTTTCTGGTGGGCCCTGTGAACGACGCGACCGCCAACCTGGTGGTGGCGCAACTGTTGTTCCTCGAGTCGGAGAACCCGGACAAGGACATTCATTTCTACATCAACTCCCCGGGCGGCTCGGTGTCTGCGGGGCTAGCGATCTACGACACCATGCAGTTCATCAAGCCCGACGTCTCCACCCTATGCGTGGGCATGGCGGCCAGCATGGGGGCCCTGCTGCTGGCGGCGGGCGCCAAGGGCAAACGCTACTGCCTACCCAATTCCCGGATCATGATCCATCAGCCGATGGGCGGGTTCCAGGGACAGGCCTCCGACGTGGAGATCCATGCGCGGGAGATCCTGTACCTCAAGCAGCGGCTGAACGAGATCCTGGCCAGACATACCGGCCAACCCGTAGACAAGGTCGCCCGGGACACCGACCGGGACAATTTCCTGGGTGCCGAAGACGCGGTAAAGTATGGTTTGGTGGACAGGGTCCTGGAGAGCCGGGAGGCGATCCTGAAGGAAAAGGCGGCCTGACGGGCCGACTCCCCGGGACGGCAAGGGAAAGGATGTATGTCGGATAAGATCGGCGGCGAAAAACTCCTCTATTGCTCCTTCTGCGGAAAGAGCCAGCACGAGGTGCGCAAGCTCATCGCCGGACCGTCCGTGTTCATCTGCGACGAATGCATCGAGCTGTGCAACGACATCATCCGCGAGGAGACCCAGGGCGAGCAGAAGGCCAAGGGCGCGCGCGCCGATCTGCCCACGCCCCATGAGATCCGCGACATTCTGGACCAGTACGTGATCGGCCAGGACGTGGCGAAGAAAATTTTGTCGGTCGCCGTCTACAACCATTACAAGCGCCTCAAGAACATCGGCAAGCCCTCCGACGACATCGAGCTCGCCAAGTCCAACATCCTGCTGATCGGGCCCACCGGCTCCGGCAAGACCCTGCTCGCCCAGACGCTGGCGCGACTGCTCAACGTGCCCTTCGTCATGGCCGACGCCACCACCCTCACGGAAGCGGGCTACGTGGGCGAGGACGTGGAAAACATCATCCAGAAGCTGCTGCAGAAGTGCGACTACGACGTGGAGAAGGCCCAGCGCGGCATCGTCTACATCGACGAGATCGACAAGATCTCGCGCAAGAGCGAGAACCCGTCCATCACCCGCGACGTGTCCGGCGAGGGGGTGCAGCAGGCGCTGTTGAAGCTCATCGAGGGCACCATCGCCTCGGTGCCGCCCCAGGGCGGGCGCAAGCATCCGAACCAGGAGTTCGTCCAGGTGGACACCACCAACATCCTGTTCATCTGCGGCGGCGCCTTCGACGGGCTGGATAAGATCATTCGCAACCGCTCGGAGAAGAGCGGCATCGGTTTCGGCGCCGAGGTGCGCAGCCGGGACAACCGCAAGGACATCACCGAGATCCTGCGCACGGTGGAGCCGGAGGACCTGATCAAGTACGGCCTAATTCCCGAGTTCGTCGGGCGCCTGCCGGTGGTGGCGACCCTGGAGGAGCTGGACGAGACGGCGCTCATCGAGATCCTCACCAAGCCCAAGAACGCGCTGGTGAAGCAGTACCAGAAGATGTTCGCCATGGAGGGCGTGGAGCTGGAGGTGCGGGAGCCCGCCCTGCGCTCGATCGCCCGTAAGGCGCTGGCGCGCAAGACGGGGGCCCGGGGGCTGCGCTCCATCCTGGAGCAGGCCCTCCTCGACACCATGTACGACCTGCCTTCCATGGAAAACGTCGCCAAGGTGGTGATCGACGAGAACGCCGCCACCGGCGACGCTCAGCCGATCCTGATCTACTCGGACCAGCCCAAGGTGGCCAAATCGGTATAGCCCGGGCCCGCAACTCTCGACCCCTGGCGAGGTCTGTAATAGAGAAGGGGGTCGGAAAGCGCCGGGCGGCCGTCCGAGCGGCCCGATGTGCTTGAGTTTGCTCCCAAGCGTCCCCACAATCAGGGGATTGGTTAGCTTCTAGGTGACCGACATGCTGAACGCTCCAGAACGCGCTGGCGAAGAAATCCTCCTGCCGCTCCTCCCGTTGCGGGACGTGGTGGTCTTCCCCCATATGGTGATTCCGCTCTTCGTCGGGCGCCCGAAGTCGATCAAGGCCCTCGATACGGCGATGGAGGCCGGCAAGAGCATCCTGCTGGTGGCGCAGAAATCGGCGGCCAAAGACGAGCCCGGTCCGGACGATCTGTACCACATCGGCTCGGTGGCCAATATCCTGCAGATGCTCAAGCTTCCAGACGGCACGGTGAAGGTGCTGGTGGAGGGGGCGGCCCGGGCGCGGCTGCTGGAGGTCCTGGATTACAAGACCCACTTTAGCGCCAGGGCCGAGGTGGTAGCGCCGGAATCCCGGCCGGACACCGAGACCGAGGCCATGCGGCGCACCATCATGAGCCAGTTCGACCAGTACGTGAAGCTCAACAAGAAGATCCCGCCCGAGATCCTCACCTCCCTCGCCGGGATCGACGAGCCTGGGCGCCTAGCCGACACCATCGTGGCCCATTTGCCCCTGAAGCTGGAGCAGAAGCAGAAGGTGCTGGAGATCTTCGATCTCAACAAGCGCCTGGAGCACCTGCTCGCGCTGCTGGAAACCGAGCTGGACATCCTGCAGGTGGAAAAGCGCATCCGCGGCCGCGTGAAGCGGCAGATGGAGAAGAGCCAGCGCGAGTACTACCTGAACGAGCAGGTCAAGGCGATCCAGAAGGAGCTGGGAGAGGACGAAGGCGACCTGGACGAGATAGCCAAGCGCATCAAGGCCGCCCACATGCCCAAGGAGGCGCGCCAGAAGGCGGAGGCCGAGCTCAAGAAGCTCAAGCTCATGTCGCCCATGTCGGCGGAAGCGACGGTGGTGCGCAACTACATCGACACCCTGGTGTCGCTTCCCTGGAAGAAGAAGAGCAAGGTGTCCAACGACCTGCGGCTCGCTCAGGAAATCCTGGACAAGGACCACTACGGCCTGGAGAAGGTGAAGGAGCGCATCGTCGAGTACCTGGCGGTGCAGCAGCGGGTGGACAAGCTCAAGGCCCCCATCCTGTGCCTGGTGGGGCCGCCCGGCGTGGGCAAGACCTCCCTGGGCCAATCCATCGCTCGCGCGACCGGCCGCAAGTTCGTGCGCATGTCCCTGGGCGGCGTGCGGGACGAAGCGGAAATCCGCGGCCACCGGCGGACCTACATCGGCTCCATGCCCGGCAAGATTCTGCAGAACATGGCTAAGGTGGGGGTGAAAAACCCCCTGTTCCTGCTGGACGAAGTGGACAAGATGGGGATGGATTTCCGCGGGGATCCAGCCTCCGCCCTGCTGGAAGTGCTGGATCCTGAGCAGAACCACACCTTCGTGGACCACTACGTCGAGGTGGAGTACGACCTTTCCGACGTGATGTTCGTGTGCACGGCGAACACCTTCAACATCCCGCCGGCCCTGCTCGACCGGATGGAGGTGATCCGTCTCTCTGGTTACACCGAGGACGAGAAGGTGAACATCGCCATGCGCTACCTGTTGCCCAAGCAGATGAAGAGCCACGGCCTGAAGGAGAACGAGTTGCGCGTTTCCGAGAGCGCCATCCGTGACATCATCCGCTACTACACCCGGGAAGCGGGGGTGCGCAGCCTGGAGCGGGAGATCTCCAAGATCTGCCGCAAGGTGGTGAAGGCGCTGCTGCTCAACAAGAAGAGCGAGGCGGTGACCGTCACCTCCCGCAACCTGGACAAGTTCCTCGGTGTCCGGCGCTACACCTTCGGCATCGCCGAGAAGACCAACCAGGTGGGCCAGGTCAACGGCCTGGCGTGGACCGAGGTGGGCGGAGAGCTGCTCACCATCGAGGCGGTGATGCTGCCCGGCAAGGGCAAGACCATCACCACCGGCAAGCTGGGCGAGGTCATGCAGGAATCGATCCAGGCGGCCCTGTCCGTCGTGCGCAACCGGGCCCGCCGGCTCGGCATCCACGACGACTTCCACCAGAAATACGACCTGCACGTGCACCTCCCGGAAGGGGCGACGCCCAAGGACGGCCCGAGCGCCGGTATCGGCATCTGCACCGCCATGGTGTCTGCGCTGACCGCGATCCCGGTGCGGGCGGACGTGGCGATGACCGGCGAGATCACCCTACGGGGCGAGGTGCTGCCCATCGGCGGGCTCAAGGAGAAGCTGCTGGCGGCCCACCGCGCCGGCGTCAAAATCGTGCTCATTCCCCAGGAGAACGTGAAGGACCTGGCCGAGATTCCGGACAACATCAAGAACCGGTTGGAGATTCATCCGGTGCGCTGGATCGAGCAGGTCCTGGACATGGCCCTGGAGCGCAAGCCCGAGCCGCTGCCGGAGCAGGAAGAAGTCAGGGAGCTTCCGGCGCAGGTGGAAGAAAAGCCGGCCGCCCTCATCACCAAGCACTGATCGGGTTGCACAAGGCGACGGCGCGGCGCATGACGCCGCGCCGTTTTTTTTTGGCCGATCTCTCCCGGCATTGCGCCCGCGGGCGCCTGCGTCCCGGTTGACCGGGGTGGAAGCGCTTGCTATAAAGCCGGGGCGACCCGGCGTTCGTTTTCCCTCACGCGAAGCGACGGAAAGGAGGGGCAGACATGAACAAGGCGGAACTCATCGATGCCATCGCGGCACGCGCCGACGTGTCCAAGGCGACCGCCGGGCGGGCGCTGGACGCGGTGATCGATGCCGTGACCGGAGCCCTGAAGAAGGGCGGCACGGTGACCCTGGTCGGCTTCGGCACGTTCTACGTGAGCAAGCGGCCGGCCCGCACGGGCCGCAATCCGCGCACCGGCGCGGAGATCAAGATCCGCGCCACCCGCTCGCCCAAGTTCCGGGCTGGCAAGGCTTTGAAGGATGCGGTAAACTAAAAAATTTGGAAGAGCGCCAGCGGGCATCCTGCGACAGGCGCACCGGGTGCTTAGCTCAGTCGGTAGAGCGTCGCCCTTACAAGGCGAAAGTCGGGAGTTCGAACCTCTCAGCACCCACCAGCCAGGATGGGAGTTTCGATTTTCAGGAGTGGTAGTTCAGTCGGTTAGAATACCGGCCTGTCACGCCGGGGGTCGCGGGTTCGAGTCCCGTCCACTCCGCCAACCTATGCTCAGGGGCGAACGCAAGTTTGCCCCTTTTTGTTCCGCGACGGGGGAAGAACGCCCGGTCGCGGGCCGCCAGGCCGCCGACCCTGCCCGACCCGGTGGGGCCTCACCGTGGAGCGTTCACCGTTTGCCGAGTTGACCCATGTTCGATTTCGTCCGCAACCGCAAGCGCATCGTCCAGATCATTCTGGCCCTCATCATCATCCCGTTCGCCCTGTGGGGCGTGGAGTCCTACCGCACGTCGGGGGAGACCGGGGCGGTGGCGGAGGTGGATGGCGATCCCATTACCCGGCGGGAGTTCGAGGAAACGCTCCGGGAGCAGCAGGCGCGGCTGCGGGAGGCCCTGGGAGGGCAGGTGGATGCATCGGTGCTCGCGAGCCCCCAGGTACGGCAGGCGGTGCTGGACCAGCTCGTGGAGCAGCGGCTGCTGCTCGCCCACGCCCGCGGGCTGGGCATCGCCGTTCCCGACGCCCAGCTTGCGGGCGTGATCCAGGAGATCGAAGCCTTCCACCAGGACGGGCGGTTCTCCCGGGAACGCTACGAATTTCTGTTGCGCCAGCGGGGGCTCACGCCGATCGCCTTCGAGGAGCGGGTGCGCCAGGAGCTCATGCTCCGGCAACTGGCCGAGCCCTTCACCGGCGCCGGTTTCGTGACCCGGCCCTTGGTGGAACGACTGGCCCGCCTGGCGGAGCAGAAGCGGGAAGTGAGCCAGTATGCCGTCTCTCCCGAGCAGTATCTCTCCAAGGTGTCGGTGGAGGAGGCGGAGGCGAAGCGCTACTACGAGGCCCATGGGGAAGCGTTTCGCCTGCCCGAGCAGGTGAAGGTGGAATACGTGGTGCTGTCCCCCGACACCCTGGGGGCCGGGGTGCAGGTGAGCGAGGAGGAGATCGGGGCCTACTACGAGGCGCACAAAGCCGAGTTCGGCACCCCCGAGGAACGGGCTGCCAGCCACATCCTGGTGAAGCTCGACGCCGATGCGGGCGCCGAGGAGCGGGCGGCCGCGCGGCGCAAGGCGGAGGACCTCCTGGCCCAGGCGCAGAAAGCGCCGGAACGCTTTGCCGAGCTGGCGAAAAAACATTCCGACGACCCGGGCTCCCGGGACCAGGGCGGGGCGCTGGGCTTGTTCCAGCGCGGCACCATGGTGAAATCCTTCGACGAGGCGGTCTTCGGCATGAAGCCCGGGGAGATCCGGGGTCCGGTGGAGACCCAGTTCGGTTATCACGTGATCAAGCTGGACGAAATCAAGGCGGGCACGGTGCGCCCTCTGGCCGAGGTGCGAGGCGCCATCGAACAGGAGCTCAAGCGCCAGAAGGCGGGCCGGCGCCTGGCCGAAGTGGCGGAGCAGTTCAGCAACCTGGTCTACGAACAGGGCGAAAGCTTGAAGCCTGCGGCGCAGGCCCTGGGGCTTGAGGTGCAGGTGAGCGGATGGATCGGGCGCGACGGCACGGGCGCCCCTTTCCCGGCGAACGATCGGCTGCTGGAGGCCATGTTCTCGGCGCAGGCGATCAAGGAGCGCAGGAACACCGAGGCGATCGAGGTCCGCCCCAACACCCTGGTGGCGGTGCGGGTGGTGGAGCACAAGCCCGCGGCGGACCGCCCGTTCGCCGATGTGAAGGACGAGATCATGGAACGGCTCAGGCGCGAGCGCGCCGCGGAAGCGGCGAAGCGGCAGGGCCAGGCGCTGCTCGAGCGGCTCGCCAAAGGGGAGGCGGTGGAGCTGTCCTGGAGCCCGCCCGTCACCGTGAGCCGACAGGAACCGCGCGGGCTGCCGCTGGCGGCCCTGCGGGACGTGTTCCGCGTGGCCCCGGAACGGCTTCCCGCCTACGTGGGCGGTGAAGCGCCCGACGGCGGTTTCGTGCTCTACCGGGTGAGCAAGGTGATCGAAGCGACCGAGATCGACGCCTCCCGGCGCCAGGCGTGGGCGGTGCAGCTCAGCCAGTTGCTCGCCCAGGAGGAGTACAAGGCGTTCCTGGAGAGCGTGCGCAGTCGGGCCGAGATCAAGGTCAACCGGGCCCTGGTCCGGGGCGAGGGGCAGCCGGGAAGCTAGGGATCCCGAGCGGCTAGACTTCGCCGAAAGCGGTAACGTGGAATCCGGCGTCTACGTAGAGGGTCTCGCCGGTGATGCCGCTCGCCAGGTCGCTGCACAGAAAGGCAGCGGCGTTGCCCACTTCTTCGATGGTGACGTTGCGCCTGAGGGGCGCCCATTGCTCGGCGGCGTTGAGGAGCTTGCCGAAGCCAGAAATGCCGGCGGCGGCCAGGGTCTTGATGGGGCCGGAGGAGATGGCGTTGACGCGGATGCCCCTGGGGCCAAGGGAGAGGGCCATGAAGCGGACGTTGGCCTCCAGGCTCGCCTTGGCCGGTCCCATCACGTTGTAGTTGGGCATGGCCCGCACCGCCCCCAGGTAGGACAGGGTGAGGAGGGCGGCGGGGCGGCCCTCCATCAAGGGCAGCCCTGCTTTGGCCAGGGCGGCGAAGGAATAGCTGGAAACGTCGTGGGCGATGCGGAAGGCTTCCCGGGTGAGGGTTTCCAGGTAATCGCCGGAAAGGGCCTCCCGGGGCGCGTAGGCGATGGAATGGACGATTCCGTCCAGTCCGTCCCAGCGGCGGCCCAGGGCCTCGAATAGCCGGTCGATCTCCTCGTCCCTCGCCACGTCGCAGGGGAAGAGGAGGTCGCTGCCCAGCTCCCGGGCGAGTGGCTCCACCCGCTCCCGCACTTTTTCGTTCTGATAAGTGAAGGCGAGCTCCGCCCCCTCCCGCTTCATGGCGGTGGCGATGCCGTAGGCGATGGAGCGCTGGCTGAGCAGGCCGCAGATCAGGATACGTCGTCCAGCTAGAAATCCCATGGAGGGCCTTTACGGGAATCGTGGTCGTTTCCGCGGAACGGGAGCCACGCGGCAGGTTCAAATTATAACTTAAGGAACCGCTAAAGGTTTCCCGCCTGCCCGCGCATAGCGGGGCAGGGGGATTTTCGCTAGACTGCTTCCGTCCATGAGATTTCCCGGCCGGCTGCTCGCGGTAGTGGCGGCGTTCGCGCTCGCCGCCTGCGGCGATTCCCCCTGGAACAACCCATACCCCGCCTCCGAATCGGGGAAGAACATCCTCTACTCGGCCTTTACCGAGCGGCCCAAGCACCTGGATCCGGTCCAGTCGTACTCGGAGAACGAGTACGTGTTTGTCAACCAGATCTACCAGCCCCCCCTCCAGTATCACTACTTCAAGCGGCCCTACGAGCTCATCCCCTTCGCCGCCGAGGCGGTGCCCGTGCCCCAATACCTGGATGCCGAGGGCCGGCGGCTGCCCCAGGACGCGGACGCCGCCCGGGTCGCGGAGACCGTCTACGAGATCCGCATCCGTTCCGGCATCCTGTACCAGCCCCATCCCGCCTTCGCCCGCAACGGGCAGGGGGAGCCCCTTTACTTCCGGCTCACCCCGGCGGACTTGAAGAGCATCGACGCCCTGGGCGACTTCGAGCATACGGGCACCCGGGAGCTGACGGCCGAGGACTACGTGTACCAGATCAAGCGGCTTGCTCATCCCCGGCTCCATTCCCCCATCCTGGGGCTCATGAGCAACTACATCGTGGGCATGGGGGAGTACGCCCAGACGCTCAAGCAGGCCGCCGGGCAGCTCCGGGAGCGGGACGGTTTCCTGGATCTGCGCCGCTATTCCCTTCCCGGCGTCGAGCTGGTGGACCGTTATACCTACCGTATCCGCATCCGGGGCAAGTACCCCCAGTTCGTGTATTGGCTGGCGATGCCCTTTTTCGCCCCGGTGCCCTGGGAGGCGGACTTCTTCTACTCCCAGCCCGGGATGGCGGAGAAGAACATCACCCTGGACTGGTATCCGGTGGGCACGGGCCCGTACATGCTCACGGTGAACGATCCCAACCGGAAGATGGTGCTGGTGCGCAACCCCCATTACAAGGGCGAGGTCTACCCTTCGGAGGGGGAACCGGGCGACCGGGAGGCTGGGCTGCTGGCGGACGCGGGCAAGCCCTTGCCCTTCATCGACAAGGTGGTCTTCAGCCTGGAGAAAGAGAGCATTCCTTACTGGAACAAGTTCCTGCAGGGCTACTACGACGCCTCGGGCATCGCCTCCGACATCTTCGACCAGGCGGTGCAATTCACCAGCGGCGGAGAGATCACCCTGACCGAAGAGATGCGCCGCCGGGGCATCCAGCTCCAGACATCGGTCGCCACCAGCGTGTTCTACATGGGCTTCAACATGCTGGACTCGGTGGTGGGCGGGCTGGACGAGCGCGCCCGCAAGCTCCGGCAGGCCATCTCCATCGCTTTCGACGTGGAGGAATTCATTTCCATCTTCCTTAACGGCCGCGGCATTCCCGCCCAGGGACCCATTCCGCCGGGGATCTTCGGCTACCGGGAAGGGCCGGAGGCGATCAACCCCTACGTCTACGACTGGGGGGACGGCGGGCCGAGGCGCAAGCCCCTGGAGGAGGCGAAGCGGCTGCTCGCCGAGGCGGGTTATCCGAACGGCCGCGACGCCCGCACTGGGCAACCCCTCACCCTGCACTTCGACACCACCGCCCGGGGCCCCGGGGACAAGCCCCGGCTGGACTGGCTGGCCAAGCAGTTCCAGAAGCTGGACATCCAGCTCGTGATCCGCGCCACCGACTACAACCGCTTCCAGGACAAGGTGCGAAACGGCGCCGTGCAGGTCTTCTTCTACGGCTGGAACGCCGACTACCCGGATCCGGAGAACTTTTTCTTCCTGTTGAACGGCGCCGAGGGCGCGGTCAAGACCGGCGGCAACGGCCCCAACTATTCCAACTACGACAATCCGGAATTCAATCGCCTGTTCGACCGGATGAAGAACATGGACAACGGGCCGGAGCGCCAGGTCCTGATCGACCGCATGCTGGCGATCGTGCGCCGGGACGCCCCCTGGATGTGGTTCTTCTATCCCAAGGACTACACCCTGCACCACGGCTGGGTCTACAACCGCAAGCCGAACCAGATGGCCAACAACGGGCTCAAGTACCAGCGGATCGATCCCCTGTTGCGGGAGGTGAAGCGACGGGAATGGAACCAGCCGGTGATCTGGCCCCTCGCCCTGATGGCGGGATTGCTGGCGGCGAGCGTGCTGCCGGCGGTGGCGGTGTACCGGCGGCGCAACCGCAGCACGGCCCGGGGTACCGGGAAACCGGCAGCGGCCGGGGAAAAGGGGGCGAGCGCGTGATCGCCTACATCATCCGGCGGCTCCTGTACGCGATCCCGATCCTGATCGGGGTCAACGTGATCACCTTCACCCTGTTCTTCGTGGTCAACTCGCCGGACGACATGGCGCGCCTCCACCTCGGGGTGAAGCGGGTGACGCCCGAGGCGATCCAGAAGTGGAAGGAAGAGCGGGGCTACGACAAGCCGCTCCTCTACAACGCGCAAGCCCAGGGTCCGGCAAAGCTCACCGACACGATCTTCTTCCAGAAGTCGGTAAAGCTGTTCCGCTTCGAGTTCGGCCGCTCCGACGCCGGGCGCGACATCGGCTACGACATCCGCACCCGTATGGGGCCCAGCCTGGCGATCGCGCTCCCGGTGTTCGCCATCGGGCTAGTCACCTACGTGAGCTTCGCCCTGCTGATGGCGTTCTTCCGCGCCACCTACCTGGACTTCTGGGGGGTGGTGCTGTGCGTGGTGATGATGTCCATCTCCACCCTGTTCTACATCATCGGCGGCCAGTACCTGGTGGGCAAGGTGTGGAAGCTGGTTCCCATTTCCGGGTACGAGGGCGGGCTGTCGGCCATCAAGTTCCTGATCCTTCCCATCGCCATCGGCATCATCGCCGGCGTCGGGGCGAGCAGCCGCTGGTACCGCACCATCTTCCTGGAGGAGATGAGCAAGGAGTACGTGCGCACCGCCCGGGCCAAGGGGCTTTCCGAGACGACCGTGCTGTTCAAGCACGTGCTCAAGAACGCCATGATCCCGATCCTGACGGGCGTGGTGGTGGTGATCCCGGCGCTTTTTCTGGGAAGCCTCATCTTCGAGTCCTTTTTCGGCATCCCGGGCCTCGGCAGCTACACCATCGACGCTATCAATTCCCAGGACTTCGCCGTCGTGCGGGCGATGGTGTTCCTGGGCTCGGTGCTCTACATCGCCGGCTTGATCCTCACCGACGTCTCCTACACCCTGGTGGACCCGCGGGTGAGGTTCGAATGAGGAGGCGGCGTTGACGGGATTCAAGCCCGAGATTCTCTACACCGACGCCCTGGTGTTCGCCCTCCTGGCGGTGGTGCTCGCCTTCGCCTGGTTCGCCCGCCGCCACGAGCACCTGCGCCAGCCCTGGCGCCGGGTGGCGGCGAGCCGCAGCGGCATGGCGGCGGCCACGGTGCTCGCCTTCTACGCCGCCGTGGGGCTGCTGGACACCCTGCACTACCGGCCCCAGCTTCCAGGAGAACCGGGCAAGCCGCCGGTCTATTCGGTGGAGGTGCTGTCGCTTCTGGACTGGATCGCCGAGCCCCTGCGCACCCGCAAGGAAAAGACCTATTCGGCCCCGTTCGCCACCCACTTGTACGCCAAGGAAACCATCGAACTGCCCGACGGGCGGCAGGTGCGGGATTTTCCCCGCTTGAAGTATGGCGGTGCCCATCTGGCCGATCCCGCCCGGGACCGGGCGGCGGACATCGCGACGCGGGCGGCGAAGGGTTTGCTCGCCGCCGCCGCCCTGTGGCTGGCGGCGGCGGGGCTGATCACGGTGCGGGTGGCGCGCCGCCGCGGCGCCGGGCTCGCCGGGGGCTGGCGCGCCCTGTGGCGGGGCGAGACGGGGGTGCAATGGAACGCGGTCCTCGTTTCCCTAGCCGTGATCCTGGCGCTGGCGGGCCCCCTCGCTGCCTTGTGCACCCACTACCACGTGCTGGGCACCGACAAGGTGGGGCAGGATGTGTTCTACCTCTCCTTGAAGAGCATCCGCACGGGGCTGGTGATCGGCACCCTCACCACCTTGGTGATGCTGCCCTTCGCCCTGCTGCTCGGGATCATGGCGGGCTACTTCCGCGGCTGGGTGGACGACGTGATCCAGTACGTCTACACCACCCTGTCCTCCATTCCCGGGGTGCTGCTGATCGCGGCGGCGGTGCTGATGGTGCACGTCTACATCGAAACCCGCCCGGAGCTGTTCCCCACCATCACCCAGCGCCAAGACATGCGCCTTCTCTTCCTGTGCCTCATCCTCGGCATCACCAGCTGGACCGGTCTGTGCCGGCTGCTCAGGGGGGAGGCGCTAAAGATGCGGGAGCTGGAATTCATCCAGGCGGCCCACGCCTTCGGCGTGCCCCATCTGCGGGTCATCACCCGGCACATCCTGCCTAACGTGATGCACATCGTGCTGATCGCCATGGTGCTGGATTTCAGCGTGCTGGTGCTGGCGGAGGCCGTGCTGTCCTATATCGGGGTCGGGGTCGATCCCACCATGATCAGCTTCGGCACCATGATCAACGCCGCGCGGCTGGAGATGGCGCGGGAACCCATGGTGTGGTGGTCCCTGGCCTCGGCCTTCGTCTTCATGTTTCTGCTGGTGCTGGCGGCGAACCTCTTTGCCGACGCGGTGCGCGACGCGTTCGATCCCCGGCTGCGGGTGCGGGGCGCAGAAGGCGCCGCCCTGGCGGGGGGAGCGGCGTGAGCGATCCGCTGCTGCGGGTGGAAAACCTACGGACCTGGATCGACACCGACCGGGCCCCGGTGCGGGCGGTGGACGGAGTGGATTTCCAGATCGCCCGGGGCGAGACCTTCGCCCTGCTGGGGGAATCCGGCTGCGGCAAGTCCATGACCGCCGTCAGCATCATGCGGCTTCTGCCGGAGGCGGCCCGCATCGTCAGTGGCTCGGTGCTCCTCAACGGGCTGGATCTGTTCGCCTTGCCCGAGATGGAGATGCGGGGCGTGCGCGGCCGGCGCCTGGCTATGATCTTCCAGGAGCCCGCCCTGAGCTTGAACCCGGTGCTGACCGTGGGGAGCCAGGTGGGCGAAGCGGTGAGGCGCCACACGTCCCTGAGGGGGGAGGCGGCCCGGCGCCGCGCCGTCGAGCTGCTGGCCCAGGTAGGCATGCCGGACCCGGAGCGTAGGCTGGGGGAGTATCCCTTCCAACTCTCCGGCGGCATGAAGCAGCGGGTTATGATCGCCATGGCCCTCGCCGGGGAGCCGGATCTTCTCATCGCCGACGAGCCCACCACGGCGCTGGACGTGACTATCCAGGCCCAGGTGCTGGAGCTGCTCCAGCGGCTGCAGGCGCAAACTGGTATGGCCATCCTGCTGGTGACCCACGACCTGGGCGTGGTCGCCCAGATGGCCCACACAGTGGCCGTCATGTACGCGGGGCAGATCGTGGAAACGGCCCGGGCGAGGGAGTTCTTCCGCCATCCCAGGCACCCGTACTCGAGGAAGCTTTTCGCCTCGATCCCGAGCGAGCGCAGCCGCCGCCAGCCCCTGGCGGTTATTCGCGGGACGGTGCCCGCCCTCGACCGGGAATTCGTCGGCTGTCGCTTCGCCGACCGCTGCGACGACGCGTGGGACCGGTGCCGGCGCGAGACACCCGCCTGGATCAAGACGGGGGACGGGTCAGGGGTGAGCTGCCATCTATATCAGGGATCAGGGATCAGGGATCAGGGATCAGGGGTCAGGGATCAAGGATCGGAGACGGGCGAAAGGGTACCACCCAGTAGCGTGTCCGCCGGAGCATGGGAGGGATCCGGGGTGAATCCCGGACCCCAGGCCGCGAATCCGCTCCTGCAGGTCTCCGATCTCAAGGTACATTTCCCCATCCACAAAGGGGTGCTAAAACGGGTGGTGGGCCACGTCAAGGCGGTGGACGGGGTGTCCTTCGAGCTGGAGCAGGGCAGGACCCTGGCGGTGGTGGGGGAATCGGGCTCCGGGAAAACCACCATCGGCAAGGCAATCTTGCAGTTGATCCGGCCCAGCGCCGGCCGGGTGTTGTTCCGGGGCGCCGACCTTACGGGGCTTTCCCGGCGTCGGCTGCGGCCCTTGCGGCGCGCTCTCCAGATCGTTTTCCAGGACCCCTACGGCTCCCTCAACCCGCGCATGCGGGTCGCCGACATCCTGCTGGAAGGCATGCGGGCCTTGAAAGTGGGCGCAACCGACGCGGAGCGGGCGCAGCGGGTCGTGGAGCTCCTGGCCCAGGTGGGCCTGCCGGCAGAAGCGCGGCTGCGCTATCCCCACGAGTTCTCCGGCGGCCAACGGCAGCGCATCGCCATCGCCCGGGCCCTCGCCGTGGAACCCCAGCTCATCGTGTGCGACGAGCCCACCAGCGCCCTGGACCTGTCGGTGCAGGCCCAGATCCTCAACCTGTTGCGGGAGCTGCAAGAGCGGCTAGGCCTCGCCTATCTCTTCATCACCCACAACATGGGCGTGGTGGCCCACCTGGCCCATCGGGTGGCGGTGGTTTACCTGGGCCGGATCGTAGAGCAGGGCAGCGTGGACGAGGTGCTCAAGGCGCCGCAGCACCCGTACACCCAGGCGCTGCTCTCCGCGGTGCCCGTCATCGACCCCACCTCCCGGCGGGAAGTCGTCCGGCTTCGGGGGGATCTACCTTCCCCCGTCCATCCTCCCGCGGGCTGCCATTTCCATCCCCGCTGCCCCAAGGCCATGGACGTCTGCCGCCAGGCCTACCCCGCCGAGACGCGCCTTTCCGCCACCCGTTCGGTGCACTGTCACCTGTACGGCGGATAGCCGGGCTTTTCCCCGGCAGCCGCCAGACGGGCGCAGGCCTCAGAACCGATCCTTCCAGGCCCGCAGCACGGCGAAGACTTCCACCGGGTCATGGAGGGGACGGCCTTGCCGGCGGGCCGCGGCCGCCTGGATCGCCGGCTCAGCGCAGCGGAGGAAAGGATTGGTGGCCCGCTCCAGGGCGATGGTGGAGGGCAGGGTGGGGGCGTCCCGCTCCCGCAGGGCTTTTTCCCTCCGTTCCCGCTCGACGAGGGCCGCATTGTCCGGTTCCGCCGCCTTGGCGAAGCGGATGTTGGAGAGGGTGTACTCGTGGGCGCAGTAGACCCGCGTGTCCCCCGGGAGGCCGGCCAGCTTCTCCAGGGAGCTGTACATCTGGGCCGGCGTGCCTTCGAAGAGGCGCCCGCAGCCGCAGGCGAACAGGGTGTCGCCGCAGAAGAGCCACCCGTGGCCGTAGTAGGCGATGTGTCCCGCCGTGTGCCCCGGCACTTCCAGGACCTGGAACGTGAGGCCCAGCTCGGGAAAGGTGACCCGGTCGCCTTCGACGAGGGGCCGGGTGACGGTGGAGATGGACTCGCTGCGAGGGCCGTATACTGGAACCCGCTCCTCCCTCAGCAGCGCCGGGATGCCCCCCACGTGATCGCCGTGGTGATGGGTGACCAGGACAGCCGCCAGGTCCAGCTTGTGGCGAGCGAGGAAATCGCGCACCGGCGCCGCGTCGCCGGGGTCGACCACCACCGCATGCTGTCCGTCGTGGAGGACCCAGATATAATTGTCCTTGAACGCGGGAACGGGAACGACTTCGACCATGGTGACTGTGGGTGTGGCTGGAAAAGCGCGCGCCCGAGGACGCCGACAACTCCTTGCCGTGCGGCTGCCCGCTTTCGAGCGTCATAAAAATGAGACGCTCAGCCCCTCTCCCCTTCCCCTCTCCCAGCGGGAGAGGGGAAGGGCACGGCGGTAAATGGGTGACGACCCATTTACCTCAGGGGTGTAATGGTGGTGAAGGACGAGAACCGTGTCAACCGATCATCTAAGAAACTGGCTTCAAACGCCCCTGGGCGCCTACCTCCTGGAACGGGAACAGGCCTATTACGATCAGGTGGTGGCGGACGTGTTCGGTTTCAACGCGGTCCAGCTCGGCCTGACTGGCGTCGACTTCCTGCGTGCGTGCCGCATTCCCCTGCGTTTCACCCTGAGCCCCGGTCCGGACGCCGACGTGCGAGGCGAGCTGTGCCAGATCCCCCTGGAAAGTAACACCATCGATCTGATCGTCATGCCCCACGTCCTGGAATTCAGCGCCAATTCCCATCAGATACTGCGGGAAGTGGAGCGGTGCCTGCGGCCGGAAGGGCACGTCCTGGTCTCCGGCTTCAACCCCCGCAGCCTGTGGGGCTTGCGCCGACTGCTCGCCCGGGAGCCGCGGGCTTTTCCGTGGACCGGCGAGTTCATTTCCCTGCCCCGGCTCAAGGACTGGCTGCAGCTGCTGGGCTTCGAGGTCTCGGCGGGGCGCTTCGTCTGCTATGCGCCTCCCATCACCACCGAGCCATGGCTTGCCCGCTTCGGTTTCCTGGAAAAGGCGGGGGACCGGTGGTGGCCCATCTCGGGCGGCGTGTACCTGCTGGAAGCCATCAAGCGGGTTCCGGGCATGCGGGTCATCCGGCCGGAATGGGCGGCGCGGCCCGCTACCAAGCCGAGCCTCGCTTCCCTTACCCATAAGCTGGAGAGCGGCGGCCGTCGCCTCGCTGCCCGGGAGGCGCTGGAGTGGGAGGAAGCGGCTTGAGCGCGCCACCCGGTGTGGTGGAGATCTACACCGACGGGGCATGCAAAGGCAATCCAGGCGTGGGCGGCTGGGGAGCGCTCCTCGCCTGGGGGACCCACCGGCGGGAGCTCTTCGGCGGGGAGCCCATGACCACCAACAACCGGATGGAGCTCATAGCCGTGATCCGGGCGCTGGAGGCGCTGAAACGTCCCTCCCGGGTGCGGCTGCATACCGACTCCGCTTACGTGCAGCAAGGCATCACCCGCTGGATTCACGACTGGAAACGGCGCGGCTGGAAGACGGCCGACAGGAAGCCGGTCAAGAACGAGGACCTGTGGCGGCGCCTGGTGGAGCTCGCCGAGCGGCACGAGATCGATTGGGTCTGGGTGCGGGGCCACGCCGGCGATCCGGGCAACGAGGCGGCCGACCGCCTGGCCAATCGGGGCGTGCAGTCAGTGCTTGCATCCGTCCGATGACGAACCTATGACCGCAGGGGCGCAGAGAAAAGAACCTTTCTTTCCGTTTCTTCCACGCTCCTGCCGTTGAATCGGGAAACCCAGTGCGCCAGATCGTTCTGGATACGGAAACCACCGGCCTGGAAGTCGCCCTCGGCCACCGGGTGATCGAGCTGGCGGCGGTGGAGATCAGCAACCGCAGGATCACCGGCCACCACTTCCACTGTTATCTCAATCCGGAGCGGGAGATCGACAGCGGTGCCCTGGCGGTCCACGGCATCACCGACGAGTTCCTGCGGGACAAGCCCCGTTTCGCGGACATTGCCCCGGAGTTCCTGGACTTCATCGCGGGCGCCGAGCTCATCATCCACAACGCCCCCTTCGACGTGGGGTTTCTCAACCACGAGCTGGGCTTGATCGGGCGGCCGCCCCTGGAGCGCTTCTGCGCCAAGATCACCGACACCCTGCGCATGGCGAAGGACCTGCACCCGGGCAAGCGCAACAGCCTGGATGCCTTGTGCGAGCGCTACCAGGTGGACAATTCCCAACGCAGCCTCCATGGGGCCCTGCTCGACGCTCGGCTACTGGCGGAAGTCTACTTGGCCATGACCCGCGGCCAGGACAGTCTCATGATCGATCTTCCCGAGGAGAGGGTGGTTCCGGGCCAGGAGGGAGGCGAGGGGTCGGGCGGCGAGCTGGTGGTGCTGCGCCCGAGCGCCGAAGAGCTGGCGGCCCACGAGGCGCAGCTTGCCGCCATCGACCGGGCGAGCGGCGGCCGCTGTGTCTGGCTGCGCCTGGACGAGAAGCCGGGCTGACGGGGCCTGTTGCCGCGCCCGCCGCTGTGCAGGGTCAGAGCACCAGGGGCTGGGTGAGGTCGACTCCCGGAAGGAGCCAGTCGAGCAGTCGCTGCAACTGGCGCTCGGCAGAAGGCGTAAGCCCTACGCCGGGATGGCGCACCCGGTTAGACGCCAGTAGACCCCGACGGCGCAGGATCTCCTTGCGGATCGCCACCCCCGGCTGTTGCTCGAACACGATGAGGGGCAGGAACCGGGCGTAGAGCGAGCGCACCCGTGCCCAGTCGTTCTCCCCCTTGGCGCGGACCATGGCCAGGAGAACCTCGGGGAACGCGAACCCGGTGTTGAACCCGTCCGCTCCTTCTTCCAGATCGAAGAGCCCGTATAGGGCGCCCAGGCCGGTGAGAACGGGCACTCGCCGTCGCGTCATGCCCGCCACCAGGGCGGCGATCCGGGCCGGGGTGGGAAGCCCTTCCTCCTTGATGCAGGCCACGCCGGGAACGTTCTCCACGATGCGGATCAAAAGGGAAACGGGCATGTGTACCTGGGTGGAGGCCGGATGATCCTGCACGACCAGCGGAAGGGAGAGGGCTTTGCCGATGCGCTCGTAGTATTCCAGCAACCGCTCGTCGCTGGGCACCGGCTCGTGGGAGGGCGCCACCATCACGGCGGAGGCGCCCGATTTCGCGGCCATCCCCGCCAGCTCGATGGTGGCCCGGGTTCCGGGATGGCTGGCGCCTACGATGACCGGCATTCCCCCCGCCGCGGCCACCGCCGCCCGGACGACCTGCTCTCGCTCCCGATCGGTCAGGCGGTTCGATTCGCCCAGTACGCCCAGAACCGTGATGCCGTCGACCCCGATTGACTTCATGAAGCGGATCGTGCGCTCGAGCGAATCAAGATCCAGGCGCTCGTCGTCGTGGAAAGGGGTGGCGAGGATCGGATAGACTCCGGTGAGCGGGGACATGGTCTGCCTTCCGGAAATGCCCTGGGGCTCGATCATGGGCTGGGCGGACCGGGTCGTCAACCTGTGCGCCGCCCGCAGGCCGGTCACGGGGGCGCATCGGCCCGGAGCGGCCAGGACCCGTGCGGCGCCGGCGCTTCCGCGCGCGGGGGTGGGGTGTCGGCCGGCGCGACGACCAAGTGCAGGAGATTCCCGTGGGCGAGCAAAGGTGACATTCGTGACGGCCAGGATACTCGCGTTCGTGACGATGCTGGGTGGATGGGCCTGCGCCATGGCGCAGGGCGCGGCCCACGATGTATGGCCGGTCGGCGCGTTCTCCCGGGCCGAGCCGGGGCAGGCCATGCCGGCCGGATGGGAACCCTTGACCTTCGAAAAAATCCCCAGGCATACCCGCTACGCCATCGTGATGGACGGAGAAGTACCGGTGCTGAAAGCCGTCGCGCGGGGCTCGGCCTCTGGACTGATCCGGCGCGTCCGCATTGATCCGCGGGAATATCCCGTCGTCGAGTGGCGCTGGAAGGTGGAAAACCTGATCCACGGGGCGGATCCCCGTACCAAGGAAGGGGACGACTTTCCGGCGCGGTTTTACGTCGCCTTCGCCTACGACCCGAAGAGAGCGGGACCGCTAGAGGCCATCGCCTATGAAGCGGCAAAGCTTGCCTACGGGCAATACCCGCCTTACCGGAGCTTGAATTACGTGTGGGACGCCCGGCTGCCCGCCGGTACCGGTTTCCCCAGCGCCTATACGGAGCGCAATTGGGTGATCGTCGTGGAATCCGGCGCTGCCCGGCTCGGTCAGTGGGTGCGGGTGCGGCGCAACGTGGCGGAGGACTACCGCCGGGCCTTCGGCACCGAGCCACCTCCTATCGAGGGGATCGGAGTGATGACGGACGGGGACAACACCGGCGACGCCGTCACCGCGTACTATGGGGACATCGTCTTCCACAAAGGCGCTCTCCGGGCGGGCGAGACCCCGACGGCGGTGCATTGAGCGCCGGGGCTTCGATGGATCAGGTACCGGAATCCAGGACGCCAACGGCTTCAGGAAGCCAGGCGCCGACCCTCGAGGCCGCAACGACCAAGCATAGATCTTTACCCTGACGCCGGGGAGCTGCTTAAACCCGCGGATGGGCGGCAGCTCGCCGGCAGGATCGGTCCGGGAGTCCAGGATCTCAAGCGTGGGAAACCTCTTTCCAGAAGGCTTGCGCCGGGCGATTGTCCGGCAGACGGAGCACGCCCTTCGCAGCGGCGCGCTTCAGCCGATCGTCACGGAGAAGCGCTTCGTCGAGGACGCGGGGGTGCGCTTCCTGGTGCGCGTGGTTCCCGCGCTTCAGCGCAAGGACGCGGAACGAGAGCAGCGTGCCGCCGGGGCGAAGCCGGCAAACCCGTTCCTTCCCCCCGAGCCGGACCTTCTGGTGGGAGAGGTGAGCCCTACCCACCGGGCGGTGCTAAACAAGTTCAACGTCATCGAGCACCATTTGCTCCTCGTCACCCGGGACTTTCAGCCCCAGGAGCGGCTGCTCGATCAGGCGGACTTCGACGCCCTCGCCCGGTGCATGGGCGAGCTGGACGGTCTCGGGTTCTATAACGGAGGCGAGGCGGCGGGGGCGAGCGAAGCCCACAAGCATCTGCAGATGGTTCCCTTGCCCTTGGCCGAGGAGGGACCGCCCGTCCCCGTGGCGCCCCTGATCGCCGGGGCGCGGGGCGAAGGCCCCATCCTCACCGTGCCGGACTTTCCTTTTCGGCATGCCCTCGCTCGGCTCGAGCCGACCGCGTGGGACGCGGCGGAGGTGGCCGTTCGGCTCCTCGAAGCCTATCGACGCCTGCTGGCGGCGGTGGGCATCCACGAGGTCCCGGGGAAGGAGGGCCCGCGCCAGTCCGGGCCGTACAATCTCCTCCTCACCCGGGACTGGATGCTGACCGTCCCCCGCTCGCGGGAATGCTGGGAAGGAATTTCGGTCAACGCGCTGGGCTTCGCCGGCTCGTTGTTTCTGCGTAGGCCCGAAGCCCTGGAACCCTTGAAGCGTTTAGGGCCCATGAAGCTTCTGGCCCGGGTCGGGCTGCCCCTGGCCTGATCGGGCATGGGGGCGTTCGGCGCGCGCCCACGGAGTCCGGCGGCACCACCTTGCCGCTGCTCGCCATCACCGCGGCCTGAGACGCACGGGCGATTCACCGGTCAACGGCAACCCCGCTTTTCCGCCTCGCGTAGTTCTTCCGCGTAAAAACCGCCGAGCTTCAGTCCCTGGAGGGCTTCGGCCACGCGCCGAATCACCGCGGTCTTGCCTATGCCGGCCGCCCGTCCTCGCTCCATGGCGTGCGCCCTTCGAGCGCCGGGCGGGGTCCGCAAGGCGCCCCGGCCGCTTTGCGGCGCCGTGTCCGGGCGGCTGCGACTCAGTACGCGAAGCACCGGTGAGAAGGAGCGCCCGTGGAGGATTCCATCTTTGATTCATGACCCAGCCGCCGCCCGAGAGCATGGTTCGGATTGAAACACGATCCCGGCCGGGCCGTAGCGCCTCCCGCGCGGAGAAACCCTGCTTCGGGCTATCGGGTAAAGCAGAATTGTCGCCGCCGCGGTGGTGAACACCCTGCGCCGCGAAATCCTGCACCTCGTTCAGGCTCGTTTGAACGGGGAAGCCCTTCGCGTTAGATTCGCGTTTTCGGCGCTGTCCCAGCGCCCTCTTCCCTGTTGCCGATGATCGACTCCCGGTTGACCGACGCCCGCTGGCTCCTGCTCCTGTGCTTGAGCCGCATGAGCTTTTCCTTGATCTTCACCGTCTACTCGGGGATCCTGCCCCTGGTGCGGGAAGCGTGGGGAATGTCGGCGACCCAGGCGGGCCTGATCCAGAGTGCCTGGCACGCCGGGTTCCTGGTGTCCCTGTTCGCCGCCGGGATGATCAGCGACCGCAAGGGGGCTCGCTGGACATTTCTCCACATGAGCTATGGCGCGGTGGCGAGCGCGGCGCTGTTCGCCCTGCTGGCGGACGGTTTCCTCTCGGCGCTAATCCTCTACGGGCTGGCCGGCCTGTGCTCGGGGGGCTCCTACACGCCCGGCCTTACCCTCATCAGCGAGCGCTTCGAGCCCCACCGCCGCGGCCGGGCGATGGGGTTTTATCTCGCCGCCGCGTCGCTGGGCTACGCCCTGTCCCTGTTTCTGGGCAGCTTCATAGCGCCGGCGGCCGGGTGGCGCGCCGCGCTGGCGGCGAGCGCGGCGGGCACCGTGATCGGGCTCACCCTCGGCGCCTGGGTGCTCCGGGATACCCCCAACCGGGTGAGCCGCCACGACCGGGCTCCGGTCCAGGGCAACGGCCTCATGGAGGTGTGGCGCAACCGTCCGGCGCGGCTGATCATCCTCGCCTACTCGTTCCACGCCTGGGAACTGCTGGGGCTTTGGGCCTGGCTGCCCACCTTCCTGGTGACCGCGATGGCCGCCAACGGGGGCGTGAGCCCCGGAAACGTGGGCACCGGCGTGCTGATTGCCGGGGTGTGCCACCTGCTTAGCGTGGCGGGCTCCGTGTCCGGCGGGACCCTGTCCGACCGCTACGGGCGCACCGCGGTGATCTTGCTGTTCGCCGGGACCAGCGCCGCCTGCTCCCTGATCTACGGCTGGCTCATCACCGCGCCCCTGTGGCTGCTGACGGTGGTGGCGATCGTCTACAACCTGGCAGCCATCGCCGACTCGTCGGTGTTCTCCACCGGGCTCACCGAGCTGGTCCCCCACCACTCCATCGGCGCGGCCTATTCCCTGCGCTCGGTGATCGGCTTCAGCATGGGAGCGGCCAGTCCCTGGGTCTTCGGGCTGACCCTGGATCTGGCAGGTGAACAACCGGGGGAGCCCCGCATGCTGGCCTGGGGGCTGGCCTTCTCCAGCCTGGGGGCGGCGGGACTCGCGGCCACTTATTTCACGTGGCGGCTGCGGCGCTCGGCCGAGAGCCGGCGCATGGCCGGCGGGCTGCGATGATCTTGAAGCCCGATCGCCCCGCCCTGCTACGACGCCGGACAGGGTTGCCCGAGCTGTATGAGCCGTTGGAGCTCTTGGGGACGGCTATTCTTTCAGCGCCGGTGTGTATAGCGCCTTTTCCATCCGGCGCGGCGCACGTCGTGAAATGTTCGGCAGGGGCCACCGGTAGTCGGACCGCAGCAGGCTAAGAACCGCCTCAGGCTCGCCTGGTTTCGCGAAGTAATAGCCCTGGGCCTGGTCGCAGCGGTGGGCGATGAGGAAGCGCACCTGGGCTTCCGTCTCGACGCCTTCCGCCGTGACCGCCAGGCCCAAGCTGTGGGCCAGGGAAATGATCGTCCGGGGGACGGTCGTATCTCCGCCTTCGGAGCCGATGCCCTGGAGGAAGAAGCGGTCGATCTTGAGCTCGTCGATGGGAAAACGGTGGAGGTAGCTCAAGCTGGAGTAGCCCGTGCCGAAATCGTCGATGGCCAGCTTCAAGCCAAGATCCTTGAGCGCTCCGAGAACCGAGATGAAATCCTCCGCGCCGCACATGATGAGGCTTTCCGTAATCTCGAGCTTCAAGCGTCGCGGATCGAACCCGGTCTCGTCCAGGATGCGGTGAACCGCCTGTACGAAGTCTTTCTGCCGAAACTGGCGCGCCGAGACGTTGACCGCGAGGTGGACCGGCGGAAGGCCTTCCCGGTCCCACTCGATCGCCTGGGCGCAGGCCGCCCGCAGCACCCATTCTCCGAGGGGCACGATGAAACCGTTCTGCTCCGCTACCGGAATGAAGCGCCCTGGCGAGAGCGGCCCGAGCTCGGGGTGGTTCCAGCGGACGAGGGCCTCGAGACCGGACATCCGGCCGGAACGCAGGTCCACGATGGGCTGGAAGTGCAGGACCAGCTCGTTGCGGTCGAGGGCCCGGTGCAAGGCGTCCTCCAGGGCGGCGCGCTCCAGCGCGGCCGCGCTCATCTCCGGGGTATAGAAAGCGCCCCCATTGCCTCCCGCTTCCTTCGCCTGGTACATGGCCAGGTCCGCCCGGCTGAGGAGGGTGTCGGCATCCTCTCCGTGGATCGGGTAGCAGGCGAAACCGATGCTGCATGTCAGGCGCACTTCTTTGCCTGCGATGGAAAAAGGCGAGGCGAAGGCGTCGAAAATTTTCTGTAAAACCACCTCCGCATCCCGGCGGGTCTTCAAGTCCGGCGCCAGAACCACGAATTCGTCGCCGCCGAGCCGCGCCACGGTGTCGCTCGAGCGCAGGATGAGGCGCAGCCGTGCCGCGACCTCCCGGAGAATCCTGTCGCCGAAGGAGTGGCCGTGGTTGTCGTTGGCGACCTTGAGGCGGTCCAGGTCAAGGAACGCCACCCCCAGCATATTCCCCAAACGCGCGGCGCGGGTCATCGCCTGCTGTAGACGGTCTTGGAGCAGGATCCGGTTGGGAAGCTCGGTCAGCGGGTCATGGGTGGCGAGGTACTGGATATGTTTTTGCTGTTCCTTGCGCTCGGTGATGTCGGTCACCACGCCGATGCACACGCAGGCGCCGGGCTTGGATCCGCTCACCAGGCTGAGCCGCAGCCAGCCGATGTAGGGCGTGCCGTCCTTGCGCAGGGTGAACACCTCGCCTTCCCATCGACCGGCCGGGCCGAGGTCCTCCGCCGCCTGCGGATACCCTTGCCCGTCGTTGATCACGTGCATGATCTGCTGCAGCGGTCGGCCCACGCACTCCGCCGTCCCGTAGCCGGTGATGCGGGCCAGCGCGTCGTTCGCCCGCACTATCCGCAAGCCCTCGTCCAAAAGGAAAATGCCCTCCGAGCCGCTGTCGAACACCTTGGCGGCCAGGCGAAGCTCCGCGAGGTGTTTTTCCATCTTTCTGTAGGCGACCCGCAGCCGGTTCACCATCAGGGCGAGAGCCGTACCCAGCCGGCCCACCTCGTCGTGGCCCGCGACGGGCACGGCGAAGCCGTCGAGGTTTTCCAGGGTGGCCCGTTCGGCGGCGTTGCTGAGGGCAAGGAGAGGCGCGGTGAGGCGGCGCGAGATGCGGATGGAACCCCAGACCACCCACAGCAGGATCAAAGGCCACGCCCCCAGATAGGCTACGCTCAGGGAATCGAGGGGCAGATCCGCCGCCGCCTCTGGCGCGGACACCACCACTTTGAGTTGGAGAGCAGCGTAACGGGGCGGAAACTCGAGCGCCGCGACGGCTTCGGTCCGTGTCTGGCCGGAGGGGACGGAGCCGGCCTGGGCGAGCAGGTGATCGCGGCCGGCCACGAGCCGATGGGAAACGGGGAATAGCTCCAGAACGTCGTGGGCCACGAAAATACCGTCGAGCTCCACCTCGGCCAGCAGGAAACCTTCCGTGGTTCCCGTCGCCGGGTAGATCACCGGATGGATGATGAGCAGCCTTCGCCCGCTGGAGCCATGGGGCTCCAGCTCCACGTGGGGCTTGCCTTTGGCGAGGACGGAAGGAACCCATGGGGCACCTCGATAGGAAAACGCCAGGCCGTCGGGCAGGAAAACCAAGGGTTCTCCCTGGAAGTCCAGCAGGCGGATCCGCACCGAGGTGCCAGGAGGCGCGCGGTAATCCGCAAGAAAAGGCGCCAGGTACTGCTCCCGGCCCACCGAGTCGCTCAACGCGTTGGTGACCAGGGTGGTGGAGGCGAGGCGGGCGAGATCCCGGTCGATGGCATCCAGGACGGAGGCGATCTGGGCAGCACGTATGCGGGCGTGGCTTTCCAACTGCATCTCGAAACGCTGCGCCATGAGATTCGAGATGACCAGGTAGGAGATGGCGCCGGTCAGGGCCATGACGCCCAGCGCTAGCGTCGCGGCTGCCGCCATGATGCGGTTGGCGATGCTGGCGGTAAGCCAGCTTTTTAGCCATCGCCACGGGGAAGCAAGAGGTAACCAGGATCGCGATGTCCAGACGCTCATTTCGCGTCCTGCTCAAGGGGCGCAAGCGCTCCGTCTTCCCGGTACCGGGCGATGAACAGGTCCCTGGGTTCGAGCGCTTCGTGACGGACGGGGGAGAAGGGCTGGGCATAGCGCTTGATGAGGCCGTCGTAGTCGCGCACCGCCTCCAGCGCCGCCCGCACCTTTGGGCGGTCGGTGGATCCGGCAAGATCGATGGCGCGGGCGAGGATGTGGGTAAGGTCGTAGGCATGGGCGAGCCCCACGGGAGACAGAACGCTCTCGGGGCTGCGCAGCCCGTAGCGGCTCTCCAGGGCAGCGAGGACGCGCGTCGCCCGGGGGCTGCGGTTGCCGACCAAGGAAAAGGTCTGAACGACGGAAAAGTCCACCCGATGCAGGGCCTCCCCGGCCAGCGCGGCAAGATCGCCGCCGGTCACGCCCCAGTGGGCCAGAATGGGGCGCTGCTCCGTCTTGGGAAGTTGGGCGACTTCCTTGATCAACTGGGCGCCTTCGCCTTCGTTGGCAACGAGCACGATCGCCTCGGCGCCCGCCTGTGCCAGACTCCGGTACTTGGGCGCGAGGGGCTTTTCGTCCCAGTTGAACCAATGGATGCCGACGCTGTGAATGCGAGCGCTTTCGGAAAGATAGGTCTCGATGGCGCCCTGGTTGCTCCTGCCCCAACTCGTGTTGGGAAGGAGGAAACCTACGCGCCGGAAGCCGCGGTTCTCGGCATGCCCGAGGAGGCTGGCGATCGCCCAGCGGTCCCGAAGGGAGAGGCGGAACACGTAGTTGGGGTCATAGCCGTTGTCGATGATTTTGTCGGCGGCCGCCCAGGGATTTAGCACGATGAGCTTGTGTTCGTGGATCAAGGGTAGCACCTCCAGGACCGTCGGGCTGAACTTGCCGCAGAACACGGCGACCAGGTCCGGCACCTTCAGGAGGTCCAGGAGATTGGCGCGGGCACGGGCCGGGATGGAGCGGTTGTCCCGTACCAGCAGCTTCAATGGCCGGCCGCCGAGGACGCCGCCCGCCGCGTTGATCTCCTCGATGGCGATCTCGATGCCCTGCTGGATGGCCTGGGCGGAGGTGCTGGTCCTGTGGCCGAATTCCGCGTCCAGGCCGATGAATACGGGAGGTTGCCCCGTAGCCAGGGACAGATGAGGGAAAAGGAAAGCGAAGCACAGGCCACTCAAGGTCATCCACCTTCGGACACCACCCATACCGCCTCCTATTGAAGTCTGGGGTCTTGCCCACCGCTGCGATTTAACCTCTGGGCAGACGGGTGAACATGCTTCGAGGAAACCGCTTACGCGGAGAAAGCACAAATCGCGCCACTCGTTCTTTGCTCGATCGGTAAAGCCTAACAGGGTGTTGATAAATGCCCGTAACATCAAGTCGCGTGTCTCTCGACGCGTCCCGGACTGCCGGATCGGTGCCGGCAGGGGCGTTGTTTTGTTCCTTCATGGTAATCCCGTTACCTTTTTGGCTTTTCGGGCGGACTCATCCCGTCGCGGCCGTATGCAATCGCGCCATTCTCAGCAGGTGGTAGGCTGCCCCGACCAGGTAGGCGGCCATCCGGGTCTTGGCCTGCCCGATGAAGCGGGTCTTTCGCCATCCCCCGATGGGCTTTATCCAGCCGAAGATCTCCTCGATGCGTTTGCGCTGACCGATGGCGTAACCGCTGTGCCGGGTAGTGCGAGCATCGAGGCCCGGGGTGGCGCGGCCCACGATGCGGGCGACGTGCGGGGCAATGCCTCGGCCGCGCAGCCGCTTCACGAACGCCTTGGTGTGATAGCCCTTGTCGGCGCCGAGCGTGCGCAGGCGGCTTCGGGCCTGGCGCCGTCGGTCCACCAGCGCTGTTCCCGCTTGGGGTTCGGCGAGGGTTGCCTCGGTAATCGCGATGTTCACAAGCAGCCCGTGGCGGTTTTCCATGAGCGCGTGCGCCCCGTCGGCCAGTTTCGCCGGCTGGCCGCTGCCCTTCCGCATGAGCTTGGCCTCGGGATCGGTCGTGGATTCGTGGGTCGAGTTGCTGCGTCGCTCGCCGCGGAAGTCGACCATGCCACTGCCGTCGTCCCCGTCCCGGGGCGGCGTGCCCTCCTTTCTTTTGAAGTTCTTGCACGAGTCCCAGGCCTCGATCATCTTGCCGTCCACGGTGAAGTGCTCATAAGCGCGCGCGGTTTAAGGAGAAGGCCGAAGGGTCGAAGGCTCGTGTCTCGAGCTCCATGTCGGGAAACCAGCGAAACAGCCCATTGTAGTCGAGCCTCCCGCAGAAGAGCCGCTCGGATCGGACCGAGGAGAGCGCAATCAGCAGGCTTGCCTGCAAGCAGCCGCTCGGGCGCGATCGAGGGCCTCCCCCCTCGGCCTACATCGCGTCAAAGGCCGCGCTCATCGAGGCGAGGGCTGCATCGGCTTGGCGCTTGATCGCCCGCAGCGGATGCTCGGTCGGAATGCGCTCTTCGATCGAGACAACCTGCTAATGCCGACACGGGGCGACCTAACCGATGGGTGAAGGAGACTGCGTTCGGGCTTGGAACGACAGACGAGAGCATGCAGGGGCACGGTGGCTGACGAAAACGGAGACAGGAAATGTCGAGATCCGGACGGTGCGAAAAGCGACGCTTCTTGGGCTCGCCCCTGACCGTGGGGGCAGCTTTCGTGGGTCTGCGTTCCCGGCCTTGACGAGCTTGATGCCAGGAAGAGGGGCTACGGCCGGTTGGCAGCGGTCTCGAGTTGAGGCATGGGTCAAGATCGCTGCGGCCCGCCAGGCCTGTACCCGCGAAGCCTGGGTCTTGCGCTAAAGATTATCGATCTTTCGCCGTAAACCCGGTGGACGCGGCCGCCGAAAATCGTCGGATCCGACGCGTGATCATGGCCTTGCTTGCGCCGCCAGCGCGAAGCGTGGGACGCGCGCGTCCTGCGTTTGTCAGAAAAATTCCTATCCGTTGTGCCGGCACGATTCGTACGCGAGATACCGTCGCCTTCCGATTGGCCCATTGCGGGTTTTTTCGCAAAGTGTGGCCGTCGGTCCGCCCGTGCGGGCTGAAAATGACCACATGAAGGGAGGCAAACCATGGACCAGAATCGATGGATAGAGGAGATTCGCGAGCTCAACCTTGCTTATTTGCTGCTTGCCCAGCAGATGGTCCGGCAAGATCGGGCAGCGGCTTTGTTGCGTCTGGGCATCGGCGAGGAGATGGCCGATATCCTCGCCGCGCTAACGCCTGGACAAATCAGCAAGATGGCAGGCTCTAACCTGTTGCTGTGCCGTTTCCGCTTCGACGACAGCCTGATTCTCGATATGCTTTCCAGCTACACCAGGGACCGCATGCTGGGGGCTTCCCATGCCGCAATCCTGCTTTCCGGCCAACCGGCGCCGACGGTGACTGCCTGAGCTTGGAGTGAAAAGCGATGAAAGGCAAGAGCATCGTATCCGACGCGGCCGAGGTGCAACTGGCGGTGGAGCTGATCCGTCTCGGCGCGCGCATGCAGCTTCTGGAGGCGGAAACCTGCTTAAGCCGCGAGCGGCTGCTCAAGCTTTACAAGGAAGTGACGGGCACTTCCCCGCCAAAGGGTATGCTGCCCTATTCTACCGATTGGTTCATGGCCTGGCTACCCAACGTCCACGCTTCCCTGTTCGCCAATATCTACCGTTATCTGGTGCACAACGCCCACCTCGAGGGCATTCGGGCCATCATGACGGCCTACCGTCTGTATCTGGAGCACGTACAAGCCTACGGGCTTACCCGGGAGCTATCTCTCACCCGGGCCTGGACCCTGGTGCGCTTCATGCTTGCGGATTTGCTCACCACCACCCCGTGCAAGCGCTGCGGCGGCCATTTCGTGGTCCATACCCACGAGCTCTATGACCGCTATGTGTGCGGGCTGTGTTTTGTTCCGTCCAGAGCCGGCAAGACCCGTCGCGCAGCCGAGGCTGCGGCGGCCTGAATCCCTTAAACCACCTTTGACCCTGCTCGTTCCTGGCTGATTGTCCCGGCGGGGAGCAAAGTTTGGCGGAAAAAAAAGACCGGTAACCGGTCGCTATTTTCCTGATCGCCATCAGCCTTCTCTTGCTACGCTGCGATTGCGCTAAAACCAAACCCCTGCGCGCGGCCGATCGGCCGCCATTGGAAAAACCCATGCTGGTGATCCTCGGCTACATCGTAGTAATGGCATCGGTCTTCGGAGGCTACGCCCTGGCAGGCGGCCACCTGGGCGCCATGTTTCAGCCGATCGAGCTGCTCATCATCGGTGGGGCGGCGCTGGGTGCCTTTGTCGTGGGCAACTCGGGCAAGGTGATCAAAGCAACGCTCAAGGCGCTGCCCGAGGCGCTCAAGGGGGCGAAGTACGACAAGGCGGTGTACATGGAGCTCATGGGCTTGTTGTACGAAGTGCTGGCCAAAGTGCGCAAAGAAGGGTTGATGTCCATCGAGAACGACGTCGACAACCCGAGGCAGAGTGCGCTATTCGCCAAGTATCCCAAGATCCTCGCCGATCAGCATGTGCTGGAGTTTCTCTCTGACTACCTGCGGCTGATGGTGGGCGGCAATCTGAATGCCGTGGAGCTGGAAAGCCTTATGGACAGCGAGATCGAGACCCACCACCACGAGGGCGAGATCCCACCGCGCGCCGTGCAGAGGGTCGCAGACGGCTTGCCGGCATTCGGCATCGTCGCGGCGGTGATGGGCGTGGTGCACACCATGGGTTCAGTGGGGCTACCGCCTTCGGAGCTCGGGGTGCTGATCGCCAAGGCGCTGGTCGGCACCTTCCTCGGCGTCTTGCTCGCTTATGGCTTCGTCGGGCCTCTGGCCGGCGTGTTGGAGCAGCGGGCCCAGGAATCCAGCAAGCTCCTGCAGTGCGTCAAGGTGACGTTGCTCGCCAGCCTGAACGGGTACGCGCCGGCGCTGGCGGTGGAGTTCGGGCGCAAGGTCCTCTACTCGACGGAGCGGCCGTCGTTCTACGAGCTGGAAGAGCACGTCAAACAGGTCAAAACGCGCTGAGAAAGGCGGTCCCATGGCGGGAGAAGCGGAGCGGACCTTCATCATCAAACGCCCGAAGAGGGTGGTGCATGGCCATCACGGCGGTCAGTGGAAGATCGCATATGCGGATTTCGTCACCGCCATGATGGCGTTTTTTTTGCTAATGTGGCTGCTCGGCTCCACGACCAAAGGCGATCTTGAGGGCATCGCTGAGTACTTCCGAACGCCGCTAAAAGTGGCGCTCATGGGAGGATCCGGCAGCGGCGACAGCTCCAGCGTGATCAAGGGAGGAGGCCAGGATCTCACCCGTTCTGTGGGACAGGTCAAGCGAGGAGATCTCCCCAGCGAGAAGCGAATCATCAACCTCCAGGCCGCCGAGGCCGAGCTGGCGCGCGCCGAGCTGGAGCGGTTAAAGGCCCTTAAGGCAAAAATCGAGCGGGCTATCGAGGCGAGCTCGCTGCTCAAACAATTCCGAAGCCAGATCCGTCTCGATCTCACGGACGAAGGCCTGCGTATACATATCGTGGACGAGCACAACCGCCCCATGTTCGACCTCGGCAGCGCACGGCTGAAACCATACACCCGTGAGATCCTGCACGAAATCGGTCGAGTCTTAAACGAAGTAGACAATCGGGTGAGTATCTCCGGGCATACCGACAACAAGCCTTACGCGCTAGGCGAGCGCGGCTACAGCAACTGGGAACTTTCCGCCGACCGGGCCAACGCCTCGCGCCGCGAGCTCATCGCCGGTGGCATGCGCGATGACAAGGTATTCCGAGTGGTGGGCGTGGCCGATTCGATCCCCCTGGATAAGTCTGACCCGTCGAATCCGGCCAATCGGCGCATCAGCATCGTTGTCCTGAACAAAAAGACCGAAATCTCGCTGCTCGAGGAGCGGGCTGCGATCGGAGTGGGCCAGGGAGAGGCCGCAGCCCAGCTATTGCCGGAAAAGGGCGGAGGGGCGGAAGCTGGGCCTAAAGAAACGACTCCGGCGGCCGATAAACAGATCATGTAATTGGAAGGCCAAGCACGGTCAAGACAGAAGGGGGGAAGCTGATGAAATGGATCAACGATGCACCGCTGCGTATGAAATTGTTCGTACCACTAGCGCTGATCATTGTTATGCTGGCGGCCTTGAGCGCCGTGGGCGTCACACGGCTTGCGCTGCTCAACGGCAAGGTCAAGGATCTGTCCGAGGTGTATATCGTCGCCCTGGATAAGCTAGTGCAGGCGGACCGGGATCTGCAGCAAGCGTTGGTGGCAGAGCGCAGCTTGCTGTCGGTGGAAACCGACAGCGAATTTTTCGCTAAGTTCGAAAAAGATTACCGCGACAACATAGCCCAAGCCCGGGACCGGGTGCAGCAATACACCAAACTGATCGGTGACGAAAAGGCCAACCAGGCACAGCAAAAGTTCGAAGCGTTGCTGGAGGCGTGGAACAAGACGTCCATGGCCACCCTGGAGATGGTACGCAAGGCTGATTATGCTAACCGCTTCGCGGCGATGACTACTTCGGTGTACAAGGGAACCGCAGAATTCGATGAGATGCGCAAAGTGCTGGACGACGAGGAAGGCCGGCTTGAAGCTACAGTGGCAAACCACCGCCAGCAAGCTCGGGAGGCTTACCATTCCGCGCGCCATGCGCTCATCGCAACAGCGATCGCAGGCCTGGTGGTCTGCGTGCTGGTGACGGTTTTCTTGCCCATGGGTATCGTGCGGCCGGTGCGCGCCATCAGCCAGGTGATGGCCGAGCTCGCCGATGGCCACGGGGACCTTACCAGGCGTATGCCTGCGGGGCGCAAGGACGAGATCGGGCGGCTCGCTCAGGATTTCAACCGCTTCATGGATAACCTGCACGAAATCGTGCAACAGGTGCACGCAAGCTCCGAGCAGGTTTCCAGCGCCGCGACCCAGCTCTCAGTCTCCTCGTCCCAGGTAGCGAGCGGCTCGCAGAACCAGAGTGAGGCCGCTTCCGCCACCGCCGCGGCGGTCGAGCAGATCACCGTGAGCATCTCGGCAGTGGCGCAAAGCGCCGAGGAAGTGCACCAGATGTCCCGTGACGGTCTGGAGCGAACCCGCAAGAGCAACGAAGGGCTGAGCCAGCTCCTGGGCGAAGTTAGTCGCGTGGAAGCGGCGGTCAAAGCCATTGCCGCGGCTGTCGAACAGTTCGTGCGCAGCACCCAGGCCATCACCGGCATGACAAAGCAGGTGAAAGATATCGCGGAACAGACTAATCTTCTGGCGCTCAACGCTGCCATCGAGGCGGCCAGGGCAGGCGAGCAAGGAAGGGGTTTTGCCGTGGTGGCCGACGAAGTGAGAAAGCTGGCGGAAAAATCCGGACAGGCGGCAAACGAGATCGATGGCGTCACCCAGATTTTGGGCGAGCAGTCAGCGCACGTGGAGAAGAGTATTGCCCAGGGTTTGGCCTCTCTCGCCTCCAGCCAGGAACACGTGGAGCGGGTGGTGGCGTTGCTCGCTGAGGCCAACCAGGCGGTGGAGCGAGCGAGCCAGGGGGTGAACGACATCACTACCTCGGTCAAGGAACAGACCGCGGCAAGCAACGACATCGCGCGCAACGTGGAGAGCATCGCTCAGATGGCGGAGCAGAACAGCGCCGCGGTACGCGAAACCTCCGAGGCTGCCCAGCACCTGGAGAATCTGGCAGCGACGCTGAAGTCCTTGGTTTCCCGTTTCCGCATCGCTGCGGCCTGAGGCGTTGGGGAGGGAGCCGTGTCGGAGCTGCTGCGAAGCGTTGATGCCCGCACTCGCCTGGCGGGTACCAATCAGCTGGAGATTCTGCTGTTCACGCTGGGGCAGGACGTCGCCACCGGCCGGCGGGAAACCTTTGGCATCAACGTGTTCAAAGTGCGGGAGGTGATGCGGGCACCGCAGATCACCCGCGCCCCCGAGATGCCCGAGGGGATTGAGGGCATGGTGAGCCAGCGGGGACAGCTCGTTCCGGTGATCGATCTCGCCCATTTCGCCGGCATCGTCCACGAGATGCCTCCTCGGATCCTGGTGGTGACGGAGTATAACGCCCACGTGCAGGGATTCTTGGTGGAGGGGGTGGATCGCATTCTGCGTCTGGACTGGGGCGCCGTGAAGGCGCCGCCGGAAATGCTTATTTCCCGTCACGGAGGGCTGGTGACCGCGGTGATCGAGCTCGGCGGCGGACGGCTGGTAATGATGCTGGACGTGGAGCGCATTCTGTCCGAAACCACCCGCTACGACGAGGGACACTTGTATCAGGGTATCGAGCCGGTGGATTTGTCCGGTTGCACCGTGCTTTTCGCCGACGATTCCTCGGTTGCGCGCAGGCAGATCGAACGCACGCTGGATACCATGGGCGTGCGAGGACTTGGCGCGGTGAACGGGCGCAAGGCATGGGAAGAGCTGAACCGGCTCGCCGAAGCCGCCGAGGCGACGGGGCAGAGGCTTGCCGACACACTGCACGCGGTGGTCACCGATATCGAGATGCCGGAGATGGACGGATTCATCCTCACCCGAAAGATCAAAAGCGATCCACGTTTCGCCGGCATCCCGGTGATCATGCATTCATCTCTATCGGGTAGCTCTAATCGGCAATTGGGTAGCTCGATGGGCGCTGACGACTACGTGTTCAAGTTTGAGCCGCGCCTGCTGGCGCAGGCACTGGTGCGGCTGCTGAAGCGGCGGTCGCTCCAGGCACACGCTTGAGGGGGTGGCGATGAACTCGATGCAGCACTCTCAGGATTCCGCGTCCGCTGGCGCGGTTATAAACCGTGCGCGATCGGCCGGCTACAACCGGATGGAGATATTGCTCTTCACCCTGGGCAGCGGCGAGATCTTCGGCATCAACGTGTTCAAGGTGAGGGAAGTCAGCAAAGCACCGAAGATCACCCCCACTCCTTACGCCCCGCGGGGCGTAGAGGGAGTCATCTCCCTGCGAGGCCACGTCATCCCGGTGATCGACCTAGCCGCCTTCGTCGCGCCCAGAGTAGGAGCACCAAAGGGCGCGACCATGCTGGTAACGGAGTTCAGCCGCCATACCCAAGGATTCCTGGTGGAGGCGGTCGATCGCATTGTGCGGGTGGACTGGGACCAGGTGAAGCAGCCAGAGGACATCGTGGCGGTGGAGGGAAACTTTATCACCGCTCTTACTCGGCTTCCCGACGGGCGGTTGGTGTCTATCCTGGACGTGGAGCAGGTGCTGGCAGTCGCCCTCGGCGAGCCTACGGTGCCAGAGCTTGCGCCGCTTGCCGCACCCATGGAAGGGATGCTCTTCTTTGCCGACGATTCTGGCACTGCCCGGCGGATGATCGTACAAGTGCTCGAACGTCTCGGCGCGCGCTATCAACAGGCCAGGAACGGAGCGGAAGCCTATGCCCGCCTGAAAGCCATGGCCGACCAAGCCGAGCGGCAGGGGGTGCCACTCAAGCGCGAGTTAAAGCTCGTGCTTACCGATGCCGAAATGCCAGAAATGGATGGCTACGCCCTCACCCGCCAGTTGCGGGCCGACACGCGTTTCGACGGTGTCCCGGTGATCATGCACTCGTCACTGTCTTCATCGGCCAACCGGGCCCTGGGGCAAAGCGTGGGTGTAGACGCTTACGTAAGCAAATTCGACCCCACGGTGTTGGCGGACACCTTGCGACCATATCTCTCCCGTTGAGAGCTGCTCGACCGATCATTAACTGGAGCAAAGGCGATGAGCGACCCGAACACAAAATTCCTGGTGGTGGACGACTTTTCCACCATGCGCCGCATCGTCAAGAACCTGCTCAAGGAGCTTGGGTTCAACAACGTGGAGGAGGCCGAAGACGGTGCCGAAGCTCTCGCCAAATTGCGCGCTGGCGGCTTCGGTTTCGTCATCTCCGACTGGAATATGCCCAACATGGACGGCCTGACCCTGCTCAAGGAGGTGCGTGCCGACAGCCGGCTAAAGGATCTGCCCGTCCTCATGGTAACCGCCGAGGCGACCAAAGACAATATCATCGCTGCAGCCCAGGCAGGCGCGAGTGGCTACGTGGTCAAACCTTTCACTGCCGCCACTCTGGGAGAGAAGCTGGAGAAGATTTTTAAGAAAATGGAACAGGCGGCTTGATCATGAATGCTATCGACGCAGGCGCCACGGGCGCCGAGGATCTGGAGGCGCTGTTTGACGCTGTGGCCGAGCAGCGCAGGCACAATGCTTCTGCCCCGGTAGCCCAAGGCAAGGAGCCGGCGGCCCATGATGCCCAATCCTGTCCGGCGGGGGAGGTGATGAGCCGGTTGGGGCAGCTCACGCGGGCGTTTCACGATGCGCTGCGACAGTTGGGCTACGACCGTCTGCTGGAGCAGGCTGCCCAGACCATCCCAGACGCGCGGGACCGGCTGAACTACGTTGCTGCCATGACCGAACAGGCGGCGGAAAGAGTGCTGAACGCCATCGAAGCGGCCAAACCTATCCAGGAGCGGCTGGGCAGACAGGCCGAGGACTTGGCCACGCGCTGGGACGCCCTGTACGAGGGACGGCTTGACGTGGAGGGCTTCAAGCGGCTCGCGGCCGAGACCCGCGCGTACCTGAAAGAGGCCACTGTGGACGCGTACGCCACGGGGGAAAAACTGTTGGAGATCATGATGGCCCAGGACTTCCAGGACCTTACTGGCCAGGTGATCAAACGCATCGTGGAGTTGGCGCGTAACCTGGAGAGCCAGCTCGTGCAACTGCTGCTGGATATTTCCCAAGGAGAGATCAAGCCGGCCGCGCCGCTTGGAGCCGATCGCCTGCTCAATGGGCCGGTCGTCAATCCCGGCGGGCGCGATGACGTGATGACCAGCCAAGACCAGGTGGACGAGCTGTTGGAGAGCCTGGGATTCTGAGTCTACCACGACGAACGGGAGAGAGGCGATGAGCGGATTCTCTGGCATGGAGGACATGCTGCAGGAGTTCCTGCAGGAGGCAACCGAACTCCTCAATGAGGTTGATCTGAAGCTGGTGGATTTGGAGCGGCGACCCGACGACCGGGGGCTGCTCAACGAAATCTTCCGCGGTTTTCACACCATCAAGGGCGGAGCGGGTTTTTTGAACCTGACGGCGCTGGTGGAGTTGTGCCACCGCACTGAAAATCTATTCGATAAGCTGCGCAGTGGTACCCTCGCCCTCACTCCGGAAATGCTGGATGCGATTCTCTGGGCCACGGCGTCGGTGCGCGCCATGTTCGACGAGCTGACCCAGGGCCGGCCGCCGGCCGAGCCGGAGGCGGCACTGCTCTCGGCACTGGAGAGCGCTGCCGAAGGCGATTCACGCCCTCGCGAGCCGTTGCCCGGCCCTCGTGAAGACATCGACTGGGCGGCGTTGCACAAGGCGGTGGCCGAGGACGCAGTTCCCACAGGCGCGGCGCCCGATCAGGCGGCAGATGGGCAGGCGCCCGGCCGAGCAGCGCGCAACGACGCCGAACGGATGCCGTCCGCCAAGGACACGAGCATCCGGGTCGATACCGACCGGCTCGACTACGTGCTTACCCTGTCTGGGGAGATCGGGCTCACCAAGAACCGCTTGACGGCGCTGCGCAATGATCTCCTCAAGGGGCGCGTCGATGCGCACACCCTGAAGGCGCTCGACGAGGCGGTGAACCAGTTGGATCTGATGGTGGGCAATTTGCAGAACGCGGTGATGAAGACCCGCATGCAGCCCATCGGCCGGCTGTTCCGCAAATATCCCCGTGTTGCCCGGGACCTGGCGCGCCAGCTCGGCAAACAGTGCGAGCTCATTCTTTGCGGCGAGGATACAGAGATCGACAAGACCATGATCGAGGATCTGAACGATCCGCTGGTACACTTAGTGCGTAACGCCGTGGACCACGGGGTGGAGCCACCCGAGGAGCGGGTGCGACTTGGCAAGCCGGCGAAGAGCGAAATCCGGTTAGAGGCACGACAGGAGGGCGACCACATCCTTATTGCCGTTTCCGATGACGGCCGGGGCATGCGTCCAGAGGTGATCCGCACCAAGGCAGTGGCAAAGGGCCTGATTTCTGCGGAGGAGGCGGACGCGCTGGATGAACGCCAGGCCTTGAACCTGATCTTTCTTCCCGGCTTCTCTACCAAGGATCAGGCCTCGGACGTCTCGGGTCGCGGCGTGGGCATGGATGTGGTGAAGACCAACATCGAGAAGCTCAATGGTGCAATCAGCATCGAGTCCGAGCCCGGCAAGGGCTCCTGCTTTACCATCCGCCTTCCCCTCACGCTCGCGATTCTGCCCGTACTGGTGGTGCGCCTCGGCGGACAGCCGTTTGCCCTGCCCCTATCCCTGGTGCAGGAGATCCTGACGGTAGCTCCAGGGGACGTACAACGGGTGGGGGGCCGCCCCACCATGGTCATACGTGGAGAGGTATTGCCGGTGCTGTCGCTCGCTGACCTCCTCCAGTGGCCAGAAGGCCGCGCGGGCGAGGTGGGCGTGGTCATTCACTTGGGAGGACGGCAGTTCGTGCTTACGGTGAATGGCTTTGCCGGACGCGATGACGTGGTAATCAAGTCGCTCGATTCGTTCCGGCCCAAAGGGGTCGCCGGCGCCACTCTGTCCAGCGAAGGGGAGGTGGTGCTGATCCTGGATCTGTCTCAGCTCCTTGCCGGTCGAGAAGGGCTGGTTGCCAGCCGCGCCCCCGTGCCGATGTCCCTCGCCGCCTGAAGACGGCGGTCCTACCCGGCGCCGCGCATCGCCGAATTGACGCCCGATCCCAGGCCTATTCTGCGTATGGAGGTTTTTGCCTTCTCGCCATAATCGTCGGCACCAGGGGCGTTCGAGCTTCGCCCCGTCACTGCATACATCATGGCCGACGAGAACGATCTCGAACGTACAGAACCGGCCTCGCCAAGGCGCCGCGAGGAGGCCCGCAACCAAGGGCAGGTGCCCCAGTCGCGGGAACTGGCCAGCCTGGCGATGGTGGGTGGCGTAGGCGCACTGCTGTGGCTCGCGGGCGCCTCATTGGTCTCTCGCGTCGGCGCCACCCTGGCCCACGGTCTTACCGTGGAACGGGAGCTCGCCTTCGACGCACACCTGCTGCTGCCGCGCCTTGCCCGTTTGACGGTCGAGGCGCTGGTGGCACTGCTGCCCATTGCAGGGGCAGCGCTTGTCTGCGCTCTGGTGGCGCCCATCGCGCTGCGCGGCTGGATCCTGAGCGCCAAGGCCCTTACTCCGGATTGGAACCGCTTGGATCCCGTTAAGGGTCTGAGCCGCATGTTTTCCCTGAGCAGCCTCGTGGAGCTCGCGATGTCGGTGGCCAAAGCGCTGCTGGTGGGTGGGGCTGGCGCTTGGGCCCTGTGGAGCCAGCGCGATACCCTGGTCGGCCTTGCTTTCCAGAGGCCGGGCGCTGCTTTTTCGAGCCTTGCCGCGGTGCTCGCTCTCAGCTTTTTCTGCCTGGTAGGAGCGATTGCCCTGGTGGCCCTGGTGGACGTGCCCTTTCAGCTTTGGAACTACGGTCGCCGGTTGCGGATGAGCCGCGAGGAGGTAAAGCGCGAGCACAAGGAGACCGAAGGGGATCCCCAGATCAAAGCGCAGGTGCGCGCTCGCCAGCGGGAGGCGGCGCGCCGTCGGATGATGGCGGAAGTCCCGAAGGCGGATGTGGTGGTGGTGAACCCCACCCATTACGCCGCGGCGCTTGCCTACCAGGAAGGTCGCATGCGGGCGCCGCGGGTGGTGGCCAAGGGCGCGGGGCTGCTCGCCGCGCGCATCCGTGAGGTGGCGCAGGCGCATCAAGTGCCAGTGCTTTCGGCTCCGGCGCTCGCCCGTGCCCTGTACTATCATGCGGAGCTGGGCGAGGAGATTCCCGAGGCCCTCTATACCGCCGTAGCTGAGGTACTGGCCTACGTGTATCAGCTGCGGCATGCCCGCGTCTACGGTCGGGCGTTGCCACCTTTCGGAGAAGTGCCGATCCCCCCGGGAATGGACCCTCACGCCGAGGATCCTGAGCGGAAGAGCGGGTAAAAGCCGTGACCACTGCCGCACAGCCTTCTTTCCTCCAGTTGGCACGGGCTTCCAGCACCGTTGCCGCGCCCGTGGTCATCATCCTCATCCTGGCGATGATGGTCTTGCCCCTGCCGCCCCTGGTCCTGGACATGCTGTTCACGTTCAACATCGCCTGCGCCATCATGGTGCTGCTGGTCGCCCTGAATACCGTCAAACCCCTCGATTTTGCGGTCTTCCCCACGGTGTTGCTCCTCACCACGCTGCTGCGGTTGTCGCTCAACGTGGCGTCCACCCGGGTGGTGCTTCTAGAGGGCCACACCGGACCGGATGCTGCGGGCCGGGTGATCGAGGCTTTCGGTCACTTCATCGTGGGGAGCAACTATGCCGTGGGCTTCGTGGTGTTCGTGATCCTAGTGGTTATCAATTTCGTGGTGATCACCAAGGGCGCTGGGCGTATCGCGGAAGTTTCGGCGCGTTTCACTTTAGACGCCATGCCCGGCAAGCAGATGGCGATCGACGCCGACCTGAACGCGGGGTTGATCGGCGAGGAGGAGGCGCGCCGCAGGCGGGCCGCCGTAGCCCAGGAGGCGGACTTCTACGGGGCTATGGATGGGGCCAGCAAGTTCGTGCGCGGCGATGCAGTGGCCGGGATCCTGATCCTGCTGATCAACGTCGTGGGTGGCCTGGTGGTGGGGATCTTCCAGCACGGTATGGATTTCAGCCAGGCGGCGCAGAACTACACCCTGCTTACCATCGGTGATGGCCTGGTGGCCCAGGTCCCGGCACTGGTGATCTCTACGGCCGCTGGCGTGGTGGTCTCCCGGGTTGGCACTGGCGAGGACGTCACCCAGCAGGTCAAGGGTCAGCTTTTCCACAACCCCCAACCTCTCGCTCTCACCGCCGCGATCCTGGGGGTGTTGGGGCTCACGCCCGGTATGCCCCATGCGGCATTCCTGCTGCTCGCTGCAGCGCTGGGTACGCTCGCCTACGCTTTGGCTCGACCCCGTCCGTCGCCTGCTGCCTCGGCTCCTTCTGAGCCTGGGCCCGAGACCCAGGAGGCGAGCTGGGACGATGTCACCCCGGTCGATACGCTAGGGCTGGAAGTGGGCTATCGCCTGATTCCCCTGGTGGATCAGGGCCAGCAAGGGGAGCTGCTACGACGGATCAAAGCGTTGCGCAAGAAATTCGCCCAGGAAGTGGGTTTTCTGCCGCCGGCGGTGCACATCCGTGACAACCTGGAGCTAAAGCCGGGGGGCTACCGCATTTTACTCAAGGGGGTGGAAATGGGGCGGGGCGAAGCCCATCCGGAGCAATACCTCGCGATCGACCCGGGCCGGGGCGCGCCGGCGTTGCCGGGCACGGCGGCCCGGGATCCGGCCTTCGGGCTGCCGGCCACGTGGATCGAGGCGAGCTTGCGCGAGCAAGCTCTGGCCCAGGGCTACACGGTGGTGGATGCGGCCAGCGTGATCGCCACCCACTTCAATCAGGTGATGCGCACCCACGCGCGAGAATTGCTGGGGCGCCAGGAAGTGCAACAGCTCCTCGATTACCTGGGCCGCGTGAGCCCCAAGCTGGTGGAAGACTTGGTGCCGAAGACGCTTTCCCTCACCACGTTGCAGAAGGTGCTGCAAAACCTGCTGGAGGAGGGCCTCCACATCCGGGATGCACGCACCATCGTGGAGACGCTGGCCGAGCATGCATCCCGAACCCAGGACAGCGCCGAGCTCACCGCCCTCGTGCGGATCTCCCTCGGCCGTTCCATCGTCCAGGGCTTGTTCGGGACGGTGGCTGAGCTGCCGGTAATCGCCCTCGAGCCCGAACTGGAAAGTCTGTTGCTGCAGGCAGTGCAGGGTGCGGCGCCCGCAGACGGCTTCGAGCCGGGCCTCGCCGATCGGCTCCTCGCCGGGGCGAAGGCAGCCCTGGCCCAGCAGGAGCGGAACGGACACCCGCCGGTTCTGCTCACGCCCCCGCCGCTGCGGCCGCTGCTCGCCCGCTTCCTACGGCAGACGCTGCCCCAACTCCAGGTGCTATCCCATGCCGAAATTCCCGACTCGCGGTCTATCCGCGTCACGGCCGTCATCGGAGGTAGAGCATGAACGTTTCCCGTTTCGTTGCAAAAACATCGCGCGAGGCCTTGCGCCAAGTAAAGGAGACCCTTGGCCCGGACGCAGTGGTCCTGTCCAACCGCACGGTGGAAGGCGGGGTCGAGATCGTAGCGATGCGTTCCGAGGAGATCGCCCCCCTGGTGACGCCGTCCAAGCCGGCGATTGGGGGCGATACCGGCGAAGCGAGCGAGCCGCCGGCTCCGGCTTCTGCGCTCCCATGGATCCAGACACTCGTGGCGGAGATCAAGACGTTGCGCGGCATGGTGGAGGAGCAGTTGGCGGGGCTTGCCTGGGGCGGCGTTGCCCAGCAGGATCCGACACGGGGTGCTGTGCTGCGCAAGCTGCTCGCCGCCGGCTTCAGTCCGTGCCTCGGGAAAAAAATCCTGGAGCGGCTACCCCGCGGGCGCTCGCCCGACCAGGCGCTGGAATGGGTACGGGCAGCCCTGGTGCACAACCTCTCCGTACTAAAGGACGAGGGGGAGGTGCTGGAGAGGGGAGGCGTGTACGCGCTCATGGGCCCCACGGGCGTGGGCAAGACCACTACCACCGCAAAGCTGGCGGCTCGCTACGTGGTGCGCCACGGTGCCCAGCGCCTCGGGCTCGTGACCACCGACAGCTATCGCATCGGCGGCCACGACCAGCTCAAGCTCTACGGGCAGATTCTTGGAGTGCAGGTGCACTGTGCCCGGGATGCCGAAGAACTGGCAGCGGTGCTCGAACGCCTGCAGCACAAGCATCTTATCCTGATCGACACGGTGGGCATGAGCCAGCGCGATCGCCTGGTATCGGAGCAGGTGGCCATGCTGCGCTCGCAAGGACAATCGGTGCGCCGGCTGCTGCTGCTCAACGCGACCTGCCACGGGGACACCCTGGAGGACGTCTATCTGGCTTACAGGGATGGGCTCGCAGGCTGCGTGCTTACCAAGCTTGACGAAGCCATTACCGCTGGCGCCGGGCTGGACGTGGCGATCCGCCACAAGCTCAAGGTGTTCTACGTGGCCACGGGCCAGCGGGTTCCAGAGGACCTGCATCTGCCCGATGCCCGGGCACTCATCCAGCATGCGTTCGACGATCTCTCCTTGCGTTCCCCCCATGCGCCGGCAGAGGACGATCTGGCGGCGTTCATGGCCTGTGGAGCGGCACGCCGGGCGGCGGTGGAAGCGGCCTATGGCTGAGTGCTATGGGGACCAAGCCGCAGGCCTGCGGAAACTACTGGCTTCCCAAGGGCCGCGGGTCGTGGCCGTGGCTGCAGGAGTCGACGGGGTCGGCCGGAGCACCACCGTGGCCCACTTGGCCATGACCCTTTCTCGGCTGGGACGGCGGGTGGTGGTACTCGACGGCAACTCAAACGCTGGCAACCTGAATGATCTTCTGCAGGCCAAGGCCCGCTTCGATCTGGCTCATGCCCTCTGCGGCGAGCGTTCCTTGCGGCAGGTACTAGTGCGCAGCCCCCACGGGTGCATCGTGCTGCCGGCGGCGCGGGGTCTCGCCCAATTATCCAAGCCGGGCTGCTGGGGTGGGGACGGGCTGCTCAAGCGGCTGATGGACCTGAATGTCGGGGCGGATTTCGTTCTGGTGGATGCGGCCGCTCGCGCGAGCGGCCTGCTGCTGCCGGTGGATGCGATCTGCCAGGAATTACTCCTGACGATCTCTCCGGAGGCCGGCTCCATCACCCAGGGCTATGGGTTGATCAAACGCCTCGTGTGGCGCGGCACTCCGCCGCCGTGCCGGCTCCTGGTGTGCCAGGTCGCTGATGCTGCCCAGGCGCAGGCGATCCACGGCAATGTCGCCGATGTGGCGCGCCGTCATCTGGGGGTGAGGCTGCCCCTGGCCGGCTGGATGCCCACCGATTCGACGGTGAGTCATGCCGTTGCCCGCCATGGCTCGGCGACAGGGGCTTTGCGCGGGGGTGCCTTCCTCCATGCGGTGGAGCGGCTGGCCGAGACGCTGCTTGAGCCGGTGGCAGAGGGAGACAACCGCCCGCAAGGGGTGGTGCCAGCAGCGGCGGGCCGTCGGGCCCGGGTGACAACGGTTGCATGCTGATCCCTACAGACTAGCCCGGAACGGCTGTGGCAATCATCCTGAGCGGCCATGAGGATCAAGGAAGGAGGAAGGTGGGATGTACACCGCAACAGGGTTGAGCGATCGGGAGTACTGGGTCGAGCGCTACATGCCCCTGGTCAAGCGCATCGCCTATCACATGATGGCGCGGCTGCCCGCGAGCGTGCAGGTGGAGGATTTGATACAGGCAGGGATGCTCGGTTTGCTGGACGCGATCCAGCGCTTCCAGGAAGGACAGGGTGCTCAGTTTGAGACCTATGCTACCCAGCGTATCCGAGGCGCGATCCTCGATGAGTTGCGGGCCGCAGATTGGATGCCACGCAGCGTGCGCCGCAGTCTGAGGCGCATCGAGCAAGCGATAGCGAGCTTGGAACAGCGCCTACAACGGCCACCCAGCGAGCAGGAACTGGCGCGGGCGCTGGGGGTTTCCCTGGAGGAGTATCAGGCAATGCTGTCCGAGGCGCGCGGCGTGCAAATCGTCCACTACGACGATTTTCACGAAAGCGAGGAGGAACACTTCCTCGACCGCCACGCGGCCGACCCCCATCCGTCTGCTCTCGAGCGCATCATCGACGAGGACTTCCGCAGGCGGCTTGCGGCGGCGATCGATGAGCTGCCGGAGCGGGAGAAGCTGGTCATGGCGCTCTACTACGAGCAGGAGCTTAACCTCAAGGAAATCGGCGCAGTGCTCGGGGTTACCGAGTCCCGGGTGTGCCAAATTCATAGCCAGGCTGTGGCGCGATTGCGCGCCAGACTCAGAGACCGATAGCGACGCCCTAGCGGTGGATTTTTTTTAACCTTCACGGGCCTGCTTTCCTACTTGTTGCGCTCCTAGAGGCGGTTGCTGAACCTGGTTCCGGATCGCGGAGGAGCCAAAGGTTTCCTACTGCCCCGTTGCTGGTGACGAAACGCCAGAGAGCCGAGCGCCACAGCCGCCGCGTGACGGTGATGACCCTGGCCGAAAGCGTGGGGGAAGCAGAGCGGGCTCCTTCCGGGCACGTCGAGGCAAAGCCCCGGGTTCCGCAGCCATTCCATGGCTCGAGGCTTCCCAACTCGGGCAACAGGGCCAAAGGCTGACCGCCTGGAGGGAACCGGTCGCGGGCGTGGAGCTCAGGCCCGAACGGCCTCGCAGGGGCGGCTTGCGGGAAGGAGGCGTCCGGTCTGATCGTAGAGGTTTGCCTCGCTGGAGCGGGCCAAAAGGGCGAGACCCTGGCGGCAGAGGGCTAGGCGCTGGTCGATGAGCCGCCCGTTGAGGCGGTTCAGATCCCGAAGCCGGGCCGCCTCGGCAAGCAAGGATCCCCAGGCGGCGTGCACCGTATCCGGCTGCCGCGCAAGCCAGGCGTTGTGTCGGGTGCGCATATCCGGGGGGGCGCCTTCCCCGCCAAGTGCGGCGAAGCGCTCAGCCAAGAGCCGCTCCAGAGCCTCGACGGACGCCTCTTTTTCCGCCGCGAGGCAAGCCAGGGTCTCCAAGTCTCCGGCCACCAGCGTCTCCCGCTCCCGGGTGAGAAGGGCAGCCAGGGCAGCGAGGGCGCGACGCTCGGCAGTGAAGTCCTGCGCGGGGTTTTCTTCAGCTCCGGGGGCGGGCGAGCAGCTCACGGGCCTCCTCGATTAACTTGTCGGCAATGGCCTGTGGATCGATGCGCAAGCGCCCTTCGGCGATAGCAACCCTGAGCTCGGCTACCTTGGTGGCGTCAATCCCCTCGGTGTCGGCAATTCCTTGCGCCAGGCGCTGAAGTCGGGCAGAAAGGGGGGAAAGTTCGACACTATCTGCCTCGGAGGTTCGGGGAGCGGGTGCTGGGCCATTTGTTGGCCGGGCTTGTCCCTCGCCCACGGGGCCGATGCCGGGGAGCTGCTTCACCGAATGGTCGATTTTCATGGGTGTCCTTCCGTCTCCTGGGGGCAACTGGATTACGGCTTCGGTTCCGGAAACTTTAATGCGTCACCTCCACCATGGCTCCCGGGCGGGCGATCCCCGAGACCAGCTGCCCGCTCCCCAAGCGCACCTGGACGAGCTGACCCTCGGCGGCGGAGGACAGAGACCGGCCCTCGGCGCTGACGGAAAACCCCCGTCCTCGGGCGATTACCTTTACTGTCTGGCCCTGCATCACAACGGGCGTTGCCTTCAGCTGATCTGAGCGCAACAGTTGCCCGGCGGCGATGGGGGAGGTCACCGTCTTGCCCAAGGCGTCCCGGGGGTCGCTCACCACGGCGGCCGGCAATTGGGTCAGGTCGGCGGCAACAGGGACGAGGTCCGCATCGCTTAATCGCATTCCGGGAGCGAGGGGACGAGCGGCGGCCAATACCTCGCCCTCGACGCGCACAGTGACCGGCAGATAGACGGTCCAGGCGGTGGGCGCCACGCAGCGCACACCTACCGAAGCGTTGCCCCACAACCGCTGGCCGGGCGGCAGAAAGGGCTCGAGAACCCCACAAGCCGGCAGGACGAGCCGCTCGTCGAGCCCGCCCACCTGCACGCTTACCCGGCCGGATAGGGACCGCGTTTCCTGCAGCACGAATTCCTGGGCTGCCTGGGCGATCGCTCCCGGTGCTTGGCGTAGAACCTCAGCACTCACCGGCCCGAGGGCGAGGGCGAGGGCGAGGCCCGCTATCCTGTGTCGGACCGCAGGGCGTTGGAAGATGCTGGCACGCTCCATGGGCGCCATGGTGCCACCGGGAAGAGCGGCCCACAGACGGAAAAAGGAACGGTTTTTCCGGCTTTTTCTTGCGTTTTGCCCTGCCGATACCGGGCGAAGATGCGCGAGATCGCCGGTCGCAGTGCAGCGAAGCGTTTAAGCTCCGAGACACGAGCGCCGTTAATGGGATCGTCGGTTTCGCGGAGAGAAGGCAGCCTCCGGCCCGGGTGGTTTACGGGGACCCTTCGGCTCCGGGAGGCCCTGGCTTAAGACGGGCACGTCGATAGGTCATCCACAGTGGGATCGCTTCGAGGGGAAGAAAGAGAGTTCGTCTACCAGGACCGCGACTTCGAGCGGGTGCGCACCCTCATTCAACAGCGGGCAGGTATATGCCTTTCGCCTGCCAAGAAGGATATGGTCTACAGCCGCCTGGCCCGCCGGTTGCGCTCCTTGGGCCTGAGATCTTTCGGCGATTATCTGGCTCGGCTGGAACAAGGCGACGAAGCGGAGTGGGAAGCCTTCACCAATGCCTTGACCACCAACTTGACAGCCTTTTTCCGGGAAGCCCACCACTTCGACTTGCTGGCGCGCCACGTGGCGGAGCATCGCGGCGGTCGTCCTGTGCGCTTGTGGAGCGCGGCCACTTCCACCGGCGAGGAGGCGTACTCCCTGGCAATCACCATGATGGAGGTCTTTGCGAGCTATACGCCGCCGGTGACAATTCTCGCCACCGACATCGATACCCAGGCCCTGGCCTGGGCCCGAAGCGGGGTATATCCAGAGGAGCGGGTGGCGAAGCTTTCCCGGGAACGCTTGCGGCGCTTTTTTCTGAGGGACGCCGGCACTCCGGCGGGCTGCGTACGGGTGCGCGATGAGCTCAAGGCGATCATCACCTTCGCGCCCCTTAATCTCCTGGATCCCGTCTGGAGCGTGCGCGGGCCCTTCGATGCCGTTTTCTGCCGCAACGTGATGATCTATTTCGACAAGCCCACCCAGTATCGGATACTGGAGAAACTCGCGCCGCTGCTCGCCCCTCATGGGTTGCTGTTTGCTGGGCACTCGGAAAGCCTGACCCATGCGGCGGACCTGTTCCGTCCCTGCGGGCGCACCGTCTACGCACCGCTGTGCAACCCGCGGCAAGTCCATGAGAAGGAAAGAAGAATGGGTGAGGAAGGCTTTGGCTTGGCGGAGGGCCGTCCCGTGGCCGGGGCGAACGGGCAGGTTTCCTCTGTCGGGCTGCATGGGAGGGTCGGCACACCAGGTGTGGAGGCGACTGCACCGTTCCGAGGAGGGAAACGCTTGCCATGAGCGCCGGGCATCATCATCCGGCATCCATGCCTTCGGCAAAGAGAAGACTGGGGGGTCGGCTGCGGGTGTTGATCGTCGACGATTCCGCGCTCATGCGTAGGATCCTGACCGAGATCGTCAACGCAACGCCGGATCTGGAAGCGGTGGGTGCGGCCCGAGACCCCCTCGCGGCCGAGGAGCTCATTCGGACGCTCAACCCGGATGTGATTACCCTGGACGTGGAAATGCCCAGGATGGATGGGCTCACGTTCCTCGCCCGGCTCATGCGGCTGCGTCCCACGCCGGTGGTGATGGTGTCGAGCCTCACCGAGTACGGCTCTGAAACTACCCTGAAGGCGCTGGAGCTGGGTGCAGTGGATTTCATCGCCAAGCCAAAAAAGGATCCGCTCGGAGCCATGGGCGCTTACGCCGAAGAGCTCGCAGAAAAGATCCGCACCGCGGCCATTGCCCACCTGCGGCCTCCGCCTAACCCCTACCCGCAGCCTGCCGCAGTGCCGTCACGATTTTGCGCGAGCGACAAGCTGGTCTTGGTGGGAGCTTCCACTGGGGGCACGGAAGCGATCAAGGAATTTCTCATCAATTTTCCCCCGCAGGCTCCCGCGGTGCTCGTCACCCAGCACATGCCAGAAGGTTTCACCCGCTCCTTCGCCAGGCGGCTCGACGGCCTGTGCCGCATCGCCGTGAAAGAGGCCGAACATGGCGAGCGGGTGTTACCCGGGCATGCCTACATCGCCCCGGGTCATTCCCACCTCAAGGTGCGCCGCAGCGGAGCCCACTATACCGTGGAGCTTAGCCAGGAGCCGCCGGTAAACCGCCACCGACCGTCGGTGGAAGTGCTGTTTCGCTCAGCCGCCCAGTGGGTAGGCGGTAACGCCGTGGGCGTGATTCTGACCGGCATGGGCAAGGATGGGGCAGTAGGCATGCTGGAGATGAAACGCGCCGGAGCTTACAACTTCGCTCAAGACGAGGCGACTTGCGTGGTATTCGGCATGCCCCGGGAGGCGATCGCCTTGGGCGCAGTGGACGAAGTGCTGCCGATCCAACGGCTGGCAGCCCAAGTGCTGGCTCATCTCGCGCGGGCCTGAGCGCGCGGAATTAGCGGGCTTTCCGTCCGCTTATCCTCCTTTGGCTTTCCCTACATCGCGGCTAGCATGGTCTACGTGGGACCCCGCGCAGACAGCGCGCAGCCTTTAGCTCAAGGAGTATGCTCGATGATGGATCGGCTGGACGCATCGCTTTCGTTACACGAACAGGCGCTCGCCTTGCGCCTGAGGCGCCAGCAGCTCATTGCCTCCAACATCGCCAATGCCGATACGCCCCATTACAAGGCCAGGGACCTTGATTTTGGGCGCGCCGTGGCAGAGGCGAACGGTGGCGCCGGTGTTTTCATGGTACGTACCCAGTCAGCCCACCTGCCCGCTTCCAGCTTCGCTGCTGGCACGCCTGCGGCTCTGTACCGGGTGCCCCTGCAACCCGGCCTGGACGGCAACACGGTGGACATGGATGTGGAGCGTGCCCACTTCGCCGACAACGCGATCCGAGCCGAGGCGAGCATACGCTTCATCGCGTCCCGGCTCAAGTCCTTGCTCGCCGCGATCACCGGCTAGCGCGGTTCCTAACGGAGGAATTCCATGGCTCTCGGCAAGATCTTCGGTATCGCCGCCTCCGCCATGGCGGCCCAGTCCCAGCGGCTCAACGTGATTGCCAGCAACCTGGCGAACGCGCAGAGCGCCACTAGCGCGAGCGGCACACCTTATCGGGCCAGGCAGGTGGTGTTTAGCCCCGTGCCGATCGACGCAGGGGCTTCCGCGGTACGGGTGGCGGGCGTGGTGGAAGACCTCTCTCCTCAGCGCAAGGTGCATGACCCGGGGCATCCCCTCGCCGACGCGGACGGCTACGTTACCTATCCCAACGTGGACGTGGTGGAGGAAATGGTGAACATGATTTCCGCCTCCCGCTCGTATCAAAACAACGCTGAGGTCATGGCGACTGCCCGCCATCTGATGTTAAAAACCCTGGCCATCGGGGAATGAAAGGAACATGGCCGTGAATGCCGTCGAATCCGTCACTGCCGCCGCCACCTCTGCTACGCCGCCCCGCTCGGTCATGAAGGAGCAGGAAGACCGTTTCCTGCGACTGCTGGTCACTCAACTCAAAAACCAGGACCCACTTAATCCCCTGGATAATGCCCAGATCACCAGCCAAATGGCTCAGATCAGCACAGTACAGGGGCTCGAACGGCTGAACACCACCTTGAACGCTCTGCTTGGCCAAGCGAATGCGACGCATCAGTTGGCTGCTGCAAGCCTGGTGGGGCGGGGTGTCCTGGTGCCGGGTGGGGAACTGGTTCTGGAAGACGGTCATACCTTGTTCGGCGTGGAGTTGAAGGAGCCGGTGGACCAGCTCACGGTGGAGATCCGCGATGCCACGGGAGGCCTTGTCCATCGGGCGGAGTTAGGCCCCCATAGGGAAGGCATCCACGGGCTTCATTGGGATGGTGTCACCGAATCCGGCGTTGTAGCCGCAGACGGTCGCTACTCCTTTGAGGTGAGCGCCGTACGGGGCGAAGAGAGCGTTGCGGCGATGGCGCTTTCCTTCGGACGAGTAGACGCAGTTGCCCGCTCTGGGGATTCGGTCTCCCTGGTACTGTCCGGAGGACGCAGCGCGGTGCTCGCCGACGTGAAACAAGTGTTCTAAAGATCGGCCGCAAAAAGGAGCGATTCATGAGCTTTCAACAGGGATTGAGCGGTCTGAACGCCGCCTCCAAAAACCTGGATGTCATCGGCAACAACGTGGCCAACGCCAGCACGGTGGGATTCAAGGCGTCCGTAGCCCAATTCGCGGACGTCTACGCCAATTCCCTTGCAGGGGCCGGCGCCGGCCAGATCGGCATCGGCACGCGCCTTGCGGCGGTGGTCCAGCAGTTCACCCAGGGCAACGTGACGGTGACCAGCAATCCTCTAGACGTGGCTATCAACGGCAACGGCTTCTTCCGCTTAAGCGACAACGGTGCCGTCACCTATAGCCGCAACGGCCAGTTCCATACCGACCGGGATGGCTACATTGTCAACGCGAGCGGCAAGCGCCTGACCGGATATGGGGCGGTGAACGGCTTACTCAACACCGCCGCTCCGGTCGAGCTGCGCATCGATACCGCTGACCTCGTGCCCCAGGCGACCGGATCCGTGGCGGCGCGAGTCAACCTGGATTCCCGTAGCAGCGTGATCAGCGCCGCTTTCGACGTGAACGATCCGGCGACCTACACTAGTTCCACAGCGGCTACGGTCTACGACAGCTTGGGGAACCCCCATACTTTGTCCACCTACTTCGTAAAGACGGGGGCCAATCAGTGGAGAGTTTACGGGGCCCTGGACGGTGCCCAGATCGGAACCGGTCCCTTGGGAAGCCTGAATTTCACCTCCAGCGGCACCATTGACACGACCACTACCTCTTTGCCTTTCAGCGTCTCCGCGCCCGTTGCCACCGGCGCGATAAGCCCCCTGACGTTCGACCTAGATTTCGCCGGCAGCACCCAGTTCGGATCGCCCTTCGGAGTGAATGCCCTCAGTCAGGACGGCTACGGACCCGGCCGGCTCGCCGGCTTCAGCGTGGGGGGCGACGGCGTGATCCTGGCACGCTACACCAACGGCCAGTCCAGCGTGCTGGGGCAGGTGGTGCTCGCGAATTTCGCCAATCCGACGGGCCTGCAACCCTTGGGGGACAACGCCTGGGCGGAGACCGCCGATTCGGGGCAGCCCCTGGTCGGAGCGCCCGGCTCGAGCAACCTAGGCCTGCTGCAATCGGCGGCGGTGGAGGACTCCAACGTAGATTTGACCCAGGAGCTGGTCAATATGATCACCGCTCAACGAGTCTATCAGGCCAACGCCCAGACCATCAAAACCCAGGATGCCGTCATGCAGACCCTGGTGAACCTGAGGTAAGGACGATGGAAGCCGTGCCTGCCGACGTAGGCCCCCGGAGCCTGCAGGAGGTAGTCGGAGGAAATCTTCTATGGACCGCGTGATCTATCTCGCTATGGGCGGCGCCAAGCAGATCCTGGTACGCCAAGAGGTGGTGGCTCATAATCTGGCCAACGCCGGTACCACGGGCTTTCGGGCCCAAATGTCGGCTTTCCGCGCAGTCCCCGTGGAGGGGGCGGGCTTGCCCACTCGGGCTTACGTGGTGGAGACAACGCCTGCAGTAAGCCTCGCCCCCGGCCCGATGGAGCAGACGGGACGGGCGCTGGACGTGGCTGTGCTCGGCGCCGGGTGGATCGCGGTACAAGCATCCGATGGCGAAGAAGCCTACACTCGCAACGGGCGTTTGCAGGTCAATCCCAATGGGGTCCTTATCACCGGCGCAGGCCATCCAGTGATGGGCGACAGCGGGCCCATCACCGCACCTCTGGATGCTCGGATCACCATTGCTCCTGACGGTAGCGTATCCGCTCTGCTCGACGGCCAAAGCGGCGCCAACGTGATGCCCCTCGGACGTATCAAGCTGGTAAATCCTCCCGGGGCCGAGCTCTTGCGGGGCGAGGACGGTCTGTTTCGGATGAGGGGTGGGGGCGCCGCGGCGGCGGACGCGGCGGTGCGGCTTGCCCCCGGTGCGCTGGAAGGCAGCAACGTGAACGTGGTAGAAGCCATGATCACCATGATCGGGCTCGCGCGTCAGTTCGATTTGCACATGCGCTTGCTCGGTAACGCCGAGGCAAACGAACGTCAGGCGGACCAGCTCCTCGGCCCGGCGCGCTGATTCGGACTCCATGGCAACTGAAAGGAAAACGTCATGATTCGATCGCTTTGGATTTCCAAGACCGGGCTCGACGCTCAGCAGACCCAGATGGACGTGATCGCCCACAACCTGGCGAACGTCAGCACCAATGGCTTCAAGCGCTCGCGCGCGGTATTTGAAGACTTGCTCTATCAAACGCTGCGCCAGCCGGGAGCCCAGTCGTCCCAACAGACCCAGATTCCCTCGGGGCTTCAGATCGGCACCGGCGTGCGGCCGGTTGCTACCGAACGGGTCCACACCCAGGGCAACCTGCAACAAACCGGCAACGCCCTGGATGTGGCAGTGCAGGGGCCAGGCTTCTTCCAGGTGCTGCTGCCCGACGGCACCCTCGCGTATACCCGGGACGGCGCGTTCCAGACAGACGCCGATGGCCAGCTGGTGACAGCAAGCGGCTATCCGGTCCAACCGGGAATCACCTTGCCCGCCAATGCGCTGAGCGTCACCATCGGCAAGGATGGGACGGTGTCGGTGGTGCTGCCCGGCTCCACCCTCCCGACACAGGTGGGTTCCCTGCAACTGGCCACTTTCGTCAATCCGGCAGGGCTGCAAAGCTATGGAGAGAACCTGTATCTGGAGACCGCTGCCTCCGGCACCCCCAATGTGAGCATGCCGGGGACCAACGGTGCCGGGCTGCTCAACCAGGGCTATGTGGAGACCTCCAACGTAAACGTGGTGGAAGAGCTGGTGAGCATGATTCAGACCCAACGGGCCTACGAGATCAACTCCAAGGCAATCCAGGTTTCCGACCAGATGCTGCAGCGCCTCGGGCAGTTGTAAAAGCGGGGCAGAGGAGGGAGAGGTAAGCAATGAAGGGAACCCGGCGTAACGAGGTTGGACGTTGAAGGTTCGCCCGGGTATCGTCGGGGTGGCGCTGGTGTTGTGGGGTTGTGCCGCGCCCGCGCCCATCGTGCATCAACCCATGAGCGCCCGGCCCCTTCCACAGGTTGCGCCGCCGCCGGAGAATGGCGCCATCTACCGGGCCGCTCATTCCGGTCCCGGGTTCGGCCCGGGAGGGCTCCTGTTCGAGGATAGGGTGGCCAGCGCCGTGGGCGACACCCTTACCATCGTGCTCAACGAAAAGACCATCGCCGCCAAGAATCGGGCGACTTCCGCCTCTAAGAGTGGCTCGGTGGATTTTAGCGTTCCTTTGGTGCAGGGGCTGCCGTTCAAGAGTCTTCAAGGCGCCGGCTTGCAGGCCGACTCGGCTAACACTTTCCAGGGCAAAGGTGCCGCGAGCGCTGACAACATGGTAAGTGGCACCCTCACCGTCACCGTGATTGAAGTGCTTCCCAACGGCAACCTGCTGGTGTCAGGGGAGAAACAGCTCGCCTTGTCCCAAGGTGAGGAGTATGTTCGCTTCTCGGGGGTGGTCAATCCGAGCACCATCACTCCCGCCAATACGGTGTCTTCCACCCAAGTGGCGGATGCTCGCATCGAATACCGCGGCCGCGGCACGATCGACGAGGCCCAAGTCATGGGTTGGCTCGGCCGCTTTTTCCTCACCGTCCTGCCGTTCTAGCCGGAGGCCGAAGGACATGAAGGGAGGCAGGGACGAAAAGACCGTGCGCTGCAAGGACCGATCCGGCCTCGGACGCGCGAAACGGCGTGGGACGCCCGTGCTCGCTTGCGTCCTGTGTTTGCTCTTTTCCGCCCCCGGCGAAGCTGAGCGCATCAAGGACCTGGCTTCCCTGCAGGGCGTGCGGGACAACCCCCTCATCGGCTACGGTCTGGTGGTGGGACTGGATGGAACGGGCGACCAGACCACTCAGACGCCCTTCACCGTGCAAAGCCTTGCCAACATGTTGTCGCGGTTGGGCATCAATCTGCCTCCCGGAACAAACCCGCAGCTAAAGAACGTGGCGGCGGTCATGGTCACAGCGAGCCTGCCGCCCTTTGCCAAGCCGGGGCAGGCGATCGACGTAACCGTCTCCTCCCTGGGCAACGCTAAGAGTCTACGGGGTGGAACGCTCCTGCTCACTCCCCTGAAGGGGGCCGACGGCCAGGTGTACGCCATTGCCCAGGGAAATGTGGTGGTGGGGGGCGCGGGAGCAGAGAGCGCCGGAAGCAAGGTGCAGGTCAACCATCTGAGCGTCGGGCGTGTGCCCAGCGGCGCCACGGTGGAGCGCGCGGTGCCTATGCCGGTGGGCCAGGAGGGCTACTTTCAGCTCGAGCTCCACGTCACCGATTTCGGCACCGCCAAGCGGGTGTCGGACGCCATCAATGCCTTGATGCCAGGCAGCGCGGTGGCCTTGGACGGGCGCGTGATTCGGGTCCAGGCTCCCACAGCCCCCGAGGAACGGGTGGCTTTCCTTGCCCAAATCGAGTCGCTAGAGGTGACGCCCGCCCAGACCGCGGCGAAGGTCATCGTCAACGCGCGGACAGGCTCGGTGGTCATGAACCAGGCGGTCACAGTGGGCACTTGCGCGGTGGCCCACGGCAATCTGGCGGTGCTGGTATCCACCGAGCCGGTGATCAGCCAGCCGGCCCCCTTTGCCCGCCGCGGGGACACGGTGCGGGCTGAGCGCAGCGACATTGAGCTCCGCCAGGAAGGCGGGCGGCTGATGATGGTGTCCGCCGGCGCATCCCTGGCTGAGGTGGTGAAAGCCTTGAACGCCCTGGGTGCCACGCCCCAGGACCTGGTGGCTATCCTCCAGGCCATGAAGGCGGCGGGCGCTCTAAGGGCCGAGCTGGAAATCATCTGAGCGCGGAAAGTCTCCGGTGATGCACAGCCTCGAAGCGTTGAGCGCTCTGGCGATCGACGGCCGAAGCCTGGATGGGTTGCGGACCAAGGCGCGCCGCGATCCCGACGGGGCGCTCAAAGCAGCGGCCAGAGAATTCGAGGCGGTATTCATGGAGATGGTGCTGAAGAGCATGCGGCAGGCGGCGGTTGCGCAAGCGAGCCTTGAAGAGCACGGCTTCGGAGGCAGTGAGGTGCGAACCTACCAGGGGATGCTGGACCAGCAACTCGCCCGGGACGCTGCCTCCCGGGGATTGGGACTGGCACAGCGACTGGTGGAGCAGCTTTCCCGCAGCCAGCCTCCGAGAGTCGAAAGAACGCCCCTCTCCTCCACGACTTCGGCTTCGACCGTGTCGGTCCAGGACGCCCCTACGTCGGCGCCGGCAAGCTTCGTTGAGCAGTTGTGGCCCCACGCCGAAGCCGCAGCTCGCGCCTTGGGACTGCCGCCGCGCTTCGTGCTCGGCCATGCGGCGCTGGAGAGCGGTTGGGGCCGGTACGAAATCCGCCATCCGGACGGGCGCCCGAGCCACAACCTGTTCGGTATCAAGGCGGGAGCCGGTTGGAAGGGCGAGACCGTGGAAGTGGTGACCACCGAATATGTGGACGGTCGTGCCGAAAGGCGCCGCGAGCGCTTCCGCGCCTACAGCTCCTACGCTGAAGCCTTTGCCGATTACGCTCGGCTGCTCGCCGCAAGCCCTCGCTATGCGCCGGTACTCGCCCATGGGGGTGACGCGGACGCTTTTGCTCGGGCGCTCGCGCAGGCGGGGTATGCCACCGATCCCCTCTACGCCCGCAAGCTCTCGGCGGTGCTGAGGAGCCCGGTACTGTCCGCGCCTGCGGCGGGGTGAAGCTCAAGTCTTTTTCTGCGCGACCGATAACTAAAAAGCATGGGCAACAGCATCCTCAACATCGGCGTGACTGCACTGACCGCTGCCCAGACGGGGCTTACCACGGCGGGGCACAATATCGCCAACGTGAACACGCCCGGTTACAGCCGCCAGCAGGTGATCCAGGCTACCAACCCAGCGCTGCGGGCAGGAGCGGGCTATCTGGGACAAGGCACCCACGTGGCCCGCATCGAGCGGTTGTACAACCAGTTTTTGGCTCAGCAAGTCCTATCTGCGGAAAGCGCAGCTGCAGAGGGGGCGACCCATTACGAACGCATCCAGCAGGTGGACAACCTGCTCGCGGACACGGTGGGTGGGCTTGCTCCGGCATTGTCGGATTATTTCAGGGCTCTGCACGATCTTGCTACCCATCCTGCCTCCGCGGTGGCGCGCCAGACGGTGCTGTCTTCTGGGCAGGCGCTGGTTGCCCGCTTCCGCATGTTGGACGCCCGGCTAGAGGAGATGCGTGCCGCATCGAGCCGACAAGTGGAGGCGAGCGTGGCCGCCATCAACGGGTATGCGCGCCAGATCGCGGTGCTGAACGAGCGCATCGCCCTTGCCGAGAGCGGCAACGGGGCGGTGCCGCCCAACGACCTCTTGGACCAGCGCGATGCTCTGCTTGCCCAGCTCAACCGGGAGATTCGGGTGACAGTGGTGCGCCAGGACAGCGCCTACAACGTGTTCATCGGCAACGGTCAGCCCCTGGTGACGGGCACGGTAGCGGGTCGGCTCTCGCCTGTGCCGGATCCCCAGGACCCGACCCGCATCACCGTGGCCCTGGAAAGCGGCGCCGGCATCGTGGTGCTGAAGGAGGAGCTTCTCACCGGCGGGCGCCTGGGGGGCGAGCTCGCGTTCCGCCGGGAGACGCTGGAGCCTGCCCGCAATGGACTAGGGCGCATCGCCGTCGTGCTCGCTGCCACCATGAACGACCAGCACCGGCTGGGCCAGGATCTGCAGGGAAACCTGGGCGGTGATCTCTTCGCCGTGGCAAGCCCCCGGGTCACGGACCACGGGGCGAACAGCGGAAGCGCGCAGCTCACGGCCGTCATCGCCGATGCCTCAGCCCTCACGGCGAGCGACTACCGCCTGAGCTACGACGGTGCGGGCTATACCCTCACGCGTCTGAGCGACGGCAGCGTGACCACTTTCAGCACCTTCCCCCAGACCGTGGACGGGTTTACCCTGACGTTGTCTTCTGGCGTCGCGGCAGCGGGCGACAGCTTCCTCATCCAACCTACGGTGGACGGGGCCCGTGACCTGGTCCTCGCCGTGGCTGATCCGGCCAAGCTTGCTGCAGCCGCCCCCATCACCACCGCTGCCGCAAGCGGCAACACTGGCAACGGGCTCATCAGTGCCGCAGAGGTGGTGGGGCCGCCGCCCACTGATCCCAACCTGCAGGCGCAGGTAACCATCGAGTTCAACGATCCGCCTACTTCGTTCAACGTGACGGGTCCGGGGACCGGTGACCCAGTAGGCGTCCCCTATACGCCCGGCGGCCCGATTGCCTACAACGGCTGGATGATTACCATCACCGGCACGCCCGCGGCGGGGGACCGCTTCACCGTCGGCCCCAACACGGGCGGGGTCTCCGACGGGCGTAACGCGTTGAAGCTGGCGGCACTCGCGCAAGCGGGCACCTTGGTGGGCGGCACGGCGAGCTATCAAGGGGCATACGGAGCCCTGGTAGGACGCATCGGCAGCGCCACCCGCGAGTTGGAAGTCATCAGTACCGCCCAGGCGAACCTCGCTCGCCAGGCAGGGGAAGCCCTCGCGGCGGTCACTGGCGTGAACCTGGACGAAGAGGCGGCGGCGCTCCTGCGCTACCAGCAGGCATACTTGGCCGCCGGAAAGGTGATGCAGATCGCAAGCCGCCTGTTCGACACACTCCTCGAGCTGGGACGTTGATTCTCTGGAGGAAGGGATGCGAATCACCACGGGCATGGTCTACGAACGGGGGCTGTTGGCACTCTTGCGCCAACAGCAAGCACTGTTGGAAGTGCAGCAGCAGCTCTCCACCGGTCGGCGGGTGGTGACGCCCTCCGACGACCCCATCGCTGCGGCGCGGGCGGTAGAACTAAGCCAGGCCCAAGCCCTTAACGACCAGTACGCCGTCAACCGGGGTTACGCCCGCGACGCCCTTTCCCTGGCCGAGTCCACGTTGGCGCGGGTGGGCGAGCTTATTATCGAAGCTCGTACGGCCTTGGTCCGGGCTGGTAACGGCACGCTGAGCGACGCCGACCGGCGATCCATCGCAGTGGAGTTGGAGGGCCGATTGCAACAGTTGCTTGCCTACGCCAACGCCACAAACGGAGCCGGCGAATACTTGTTCTCTGGCTATCGCGGTACGGTGCAGCCTTTCGTGGCAAGCCCCGCAGGAATCGTCTATCAAGGCGACCAGGGGCGGCGCGAAGTCCAGGTGGAAGCATCGCGGTTCATGCCCGTCACCGACTCGGGCGATGCCATCTTCCAGCGCATTCGAAACGGCAACGGCGTGTTTGTCGTCACTGCCGATAGCGGCAACACAGGCGGTGGCGTGGTGGACCCCGGCCGCCTCATCGATCCATCGGCCCTCACTGGCCACCGCTACGCGATCGTTTTTACTGTCTCTGGTGCTACGACTACCTACAGCGTCCTGGACGAGACCACCGGCACGACCCTGTCGTCTGGCAACCCTTACACTAGTGAAGCTGCCATCGAATTCGATGGCCTGCAGCTCACTATCACCGGAGCGCCAGCGGATGCGGATCGCTTCACCGTGGAGCCGAGCGGCACCCAGAGCCTGTTTACCACCCTGCAAAAAGCCATTTCCACCCTGCAGACTTCCACCACCACGGTCGCTGGCGCTGCCCGTGTGGCCAACGGGCTTAATGCGGCCCTCGCCGACCTGGATCTCGCCCTCGATCACGTGTTGGCGGCTCGCGCTTCCTTCGGTGTGCGCCTGGCGGAGCTGGATACACTGCAAGCGGGGGGCGAAGGCTTGGCGGTGCAGTACCAAACGTCCCTTTCGCGGCTGATCGACGTGGATTATGCCCAGGCGATCAGCGACTTTTTGCGTGGGCAGCAGTCGCTTGAAGCGGCTCGAGCCTCGTTTAGCCGGGTTGCCGGGCTGTCCCTGTTCGACTACCTCTAGCGGCCGGCCCCTCAACGGGCCGGTGCTATGGCGAGGAGCATATGGCCGACGGCTTCGGTGAGCGTCCGCTCTAGCGCAGGTGCGAGGGCCGGCAGCGCCAGGGCCAGAGCCACAAAGCCCGTGAGCAGGGTCACCGGAAAGCCCACTGCAAACAGGTTGAGCTGGGGGGCGGTACGGGACAGGACGGCGAGTATCGCGTTCACCACCAGTAGCGGTCCCACGACCGGCAGCGCGAACAGGGTACCGAGGGAGAACACCCTCGCGCCCATTTCCGCCAGGTCTTTCCAATGGTCTGGCGCCAGAGCAGCGCCGACAGGCAACACCTCGAAGCTTTGGGCGAGCGTTGCCAGCATCATCAAATGGCCGTTGAGGGCGAGAAAGAGCAGAAATCCGGCGAGCTCCAGAAACTGGGCGACAACCGGCGTCTGGCCAGCACTCTGGGGGTCATAAAAGATAGCGAAGCCCAGGCCCATCTGCAGCCCGATCAAGTCGCCCGCCAGGGAAAGGGCCGCAAAGGCAAGGCGTGCGCTCAAACCCATGAGCGCGCCGACGAGCACTTGCTCTGCCAAGATCGCAAGCCCAGCCGCCGAGCCCACCTGCACTTCAGGCATGGTGCCTGCCATGGGAGCGACGGCAAAAGCCATTGCGGCGCCCAGACCGATGCGCACCCGCACCGGCACATTACGAGAGTGCAAAAGTGGCGCCGTCATGATCAGCCCCAATACCCGGGCGAGGGGCCAGAGGAAAGTGGCCAACCAGGCGTTCAACTGGGCATCGGTGACCGAAATCATTGTTCTAGCCGATCACCGCGGGAATCGACTCCAGCAGTCTGCGCGTGTAGTCTGTGAGTAGGGTGAGCATCCATGGACCGGCCAGTGCCAGGGCCACCAGAATCGCCAGCAGTTTTGGGATGAAAGACAAGGTCATTTCGTTGATCTGTGTCGCCGCTTGGAAGATGCTGATCACGAGGCCGGTGACGAGAGCCGAGAGAAGCAGTGGAGCCGACACGATGGCCGTCAGCTCGATCGCTTGACGAGCGATGGTCATGACCGATTCTGGCGTCATCAAGGTTCTCCTTAAATTCTCATATGCCGAAACTCTGCACCAGCGAGCCGATCAACAGGTGCCAGCCGTCTACCAACACGAACAGCATGAGCTTGAATGGCAGCGCAACGATCACTGGCGAGACCATCATCATGCCCATGGACATGAGCACGCTTGCTACCACCAGATCGATGATGAGAAAAGGAATGAACACCACGAAACCGATCTGGAAAGCGGTCTTCAATTCGCTCGTCACGTAGGCCGGAATCAGCACTTTCATCGGGACATCCTCCGGCCCGTTCATGGTCTGCGTTCCGGAGATACGAGCAAAGAGGGCGAGATCCGGCTCCCGGGTCTGCTTCAGCATGAACTGCTTGAGGGGTTCGCTCGCACGGGTGACCGCATCCTCGAGGCTCATGCGGCCCTGCGCGTAAGGGACGTAGGCTTGCGCGTGAATTTTTTCCAGTACTGGCGACATCACGAACAAGGTGAGGAACAGCGCCAGGCCGATCAGCACCTGGTTGGGCGGCGAAGTCTGAGTGCCGAGGGCGTGGCGCAGCAGGGACAGCACGATGATGATGCGGGTAAAGCCGGTGAGCATGAGCAATGCCGCTGGTAGAAAGGAAAGGCTGGTGAGGAGCAGCAGGGTTTGCAGCGGCAGGCTGTAGGTCTGCCCCCCGCCAGGAGCGGGGGTAGCGGTGAGGGCGGGCAGCCCCGCTTGTTGGGCTGCGGTGGGCAGGGCAAGCAGGGCAAAGACGGCCGCTGCCATGGTGAACAAAGTGCGGCGCGCCCGCAGAGCCCTCGACCTTCCCTCAACCGGCACGGTCGCGCTCCATAAATTGCTTAAGCCAAGCGGCAAAGGAGCCGTTATTCGTTACAGGGGGGGAAGTGGGCGTGGCCTGGGCCGGCATTGCGTGCAGGGCATAGACCCGGCCCGGCGCGACCCCCAACACCAGCCAGGCACCGCCCACTTCCACCACCACCACCCGCTCCCGCGCGCCCACACCCACTGCGGCCACGACCCGCAGCCCTGCCGCACCACTGCCCGATGACCGGGAAGAGCGGCGCAGAAGCCAGGCGCCCCCCAGCACGACGAGCAGGACGAGAGCCAACCCTAAGACTCCCTGGAGCAGTTCCGCCACCGGTGCGCCTTGGCCCTGGGCCAGGGCGTTGGCCGGCAGGAGCACCGCACAAGCACAGGACCATGCTCTGCTTGCCATAGAAATCACCGGTTCAGGCGCCGGATGCGTTCGCTCGGAGTGACGATGTCGGTCAGCCGGATGCCGAACTTGTCGTTTACCACTACCACTTCGCCCTGGGCGATCAGGCAACCGTTTACCAGCACGTCCATGGGCTCGCCGGCCAACCCGTCCAGCTCTACCACTGAGCCCTGGGCGAGCTGGAGCAGGTTCTTGATGGGTAGCTTGGTGCGGCCCAGCTCCACCGTGAGCTGGACTGGGATGTCCAGGATCAGGTCCAGGTCGTTGCGGGCGGAAGGCGGAGCACCGTCCGAGAAGCGCTCGAAGATCTGGGCACTGGCGGCAACCGGCTGGGAGCCGGTTGCCGCCTGCTGTTCCGCCATGGCGGCAGCCCAGTCCTCGTTGCTCGCGCTACCCTGGGCGTCTTTCAGGTTGGACATGGCTTCCTCCGTCAGAGGGCGTCTGCGGGCGAGACCAGCCGCTCCACTCGCAGGGCATATTGACCGTTGGAAATACCGTAGCGGCATTCCATGACCGGAACACCGTCCACAGTGGCCAGGATGCGGAGCGGAATCTCGATCGGAATAACATCGCCTTCCCGCATGGTCAGGATCTGCTTCAGCGTCATGGTGGTCTGAGCCAGGTTGGCGACGATCTCCACTTCGGCCAGCTTCACCTGCTGGGAAAGCAGCTGCACCCAGCGCCGGTCCACGTCGAGCTGCTCGCCGTGGGTGGTGCTGTAGACTTTTTCTCGGATCGGCTCCAGCATAGAGTACGGCAAGCAGATGTGGAGCTCCCCCGCGCTCGCGCCCACTTCGATACGGAATGCAGTGGCGACGACTACTTCGTTGGGGGTGGCGATATTGGCGAACTGGGTATGCATTTCAGAACGCACGCACTCGAAGCTCAGGGGATGCACGGGCTGCCAGGCCTTTTCATACTCGGCAAACACCAAGGAGAGCAGCCGCTGGATGATGCGCTGCTCGGTCGGGGTGAAATCGCGACCCTCGACCCGGGTGTGAAAGCGGCCATCGCCGCCGAACAGGTTGTCGATCACCAAGAACACCAGATTCGGGTCGAGCACGAAGAGGGCCATTCCCCGCAGCGGTTTCACCTGGACCACGTTGAGATTGGTAGGCACCGCCAGGTTGCGGGTGAATTCGCTGTACTTGACCACTCGCACCGGACCGGCGGTAATCTCCGCCGTGCGACGGATAAAGTTGAAGATCACCAGCCGTAACTGCCGCGCCAGGCGTTCGTTGATGATCTCCAGTGTCGGCATGCGGCCGCGGACGATGCGCTCCTGTTTCGCCAGGTTGTAAGGGCGCACCGCCGAAACCTCGGAAGGTAGCGCTTCGTCCTCGACCTCCCCGCTTACCCCTTTGAGCAGGGCATCGACCTCTTCCTGGGACAGGAAATCCTTGGCCATGGCCTCACTGGATGACGAAGGAGGTGAACAATACAGCGTCCACCGCCTGAGGTCGCTCGCCGTCAAAAGGGGCGGTCACCGCCGCGGCGATTTCTGACGCCAGTTTTTCCTTGCCCTCGGTGCTAAGCAGGGCTTCACCCCGTTGGCTCGAGAGCACCCGCAGGATACGGTCCCGCACTACCGGCATATGGGCCTTGATGGCGGCTTCCGTATCCGGCTCGGTGGTCCTGAGTACCACGGTGGTCTGCAAATACTGGGCATCGCCGCCAGGCTGGAGATTCACCGTGAAGGGCTCGAGCGCGATGAAAACAGCCGGCTTGGGCTTGGATGCTTGAGCAGCGGAGGCTTCCTGCTGGAAAGTGAAATACCAGGCCCCGGCGCCACCCGCGCCAGCGAGTCCCAGCGTGCCGAGCAGGATCAGCCAAAGTTTTTTTCTTTTGGGCTTCGTGCTCTTGGGGGCCCCCGATACTGGAGTGCCGGTAGGAGTTGATCGAGCCATCGCTTTCTTTCCATCTTTCGCTGTAAATTATGGGCAGTAAGAAAACAGCATCATTTCCGGAAAAGCGTGCCCTTCAGGCGTCATTTCTCGATTGGAAGGCCCCCCTGTGCTTCATCGGATTCCCGGCGGAAATCTTTAGGCAGCCTGTGTAACAGTCATCTGCTACCAGAGTGATGCGCCTAATCGTGAACGCGGCCGGCAGGAAACCGAATGCGGAAACAAAGCTTTGCCGAGGGCACTTTCAAAGCGTAGACAAAGCCCATGCGCCGCGCGGCGTTTCTGGTCAGAATGGAGCGAGAGATGACTGTCTTAACAGCAAAGGGCAAGGCGCGTCTAATGAATAAGAAAGGGCCAGAAAGGGCAACTGCCAAAATGGTCTGACGCCGCTACGCTGGCACTGATTTTCCGGACCCAAAAGCTGCACACTGCACCAGGCAAGAGCTTTTACGGAGAAGTAAACCAGGTTGTCAAGCTGATATTTCGTGCAAGGGAGCTCACAAGTAGGGTTTCAACTTTGAAGGCCACAGGTTCAGCAACCGTGCATAAACACCCCTGCCAAAGCCTGGCCCACTTCGAGGGTCAGGGGTTTTCCCGACAGCACGAAAACCTGCGTTACGCTGCCTTTATCAACAACTCGCCATCTCTTGGCGATCCCCGCCCCGGCGGGGATCGAGACTCGGAGCCTGCAACCACCTGCGCGCGAAGACCCCGGCCGGCTGTGGCTGGTCGAAGTAATACCCCTGTGCTTCGTCGCAACCCAATGCCTGCAGTGCGTACACCTGGGCGGCCTGTTCCACGCCCTCGGCGAGTATTTTGAGCTGAAGGCTTTTCCCCATCGCGACGATGGTGCTCACGATGGAATAATTGCTGCGATCGTTCAACATGTCACGCACGAACGAGATGTCGATCTTGAGCTTGTGTACCGGAAAGCGCTTGAGGTAGGCAAGCGAAGAATAGCCGGTGCCGAAGTCATCGATGGCAAGGGCAAAGCCGGCCGAGGCCAGGGCGCGCGTGACCTCCACGGCCCGCTCCGGGTCGCGCATTACGCCGGATTCGGTCAGCTCGAGCTCGATTGCAGAAGGTGCTGTACCGGTTTCGCGAGCGATCCGAAGACACCGGTCGATGAAGCTGTCGTCCTCGAACTGCCTGGCGGACACATTCACTGCGATTTTTCCGGACAGCGGGCATTGGCGCTCCTGCCAGCGCCGCACCTGGCGGCAGGCTTCGGTAAGGACCCATTCGCCCAAGGTGCCGATTATCCCCCGTTCCTCGGCGATAGGGATGAATTCGGCGGGGGAGACTGCCCCCCACTCGGGATCGTGCCAGCGCGCCAGCGCCTCGGCCCCCGCGAGCCTGCCGCTTGCCAGATGCACCTGGGGCTGATAGTGAAGTTGCAGCTCTCCCTCGGCAAGCGCCGCTTCCAGCCGGCGGGCGATTTCCAGCTTCCTCGCCAGCTCGGCGCTCATCTGCGGGCGATAGAAGTAATAGCCGCCGCCGGAGGTCTTGGCGCGGTACATGGCAATGTCGGCGTTCTTGCGCAGCTCCTCGGGCGTGCGGCCATCTTCGGGAAAGACGGCGATGCCGATGCTTACCTTGAGGGTAAACCTCCGTCCATTGATGGCGAGAGGCTCACTGAGCGCCTTCTGGAGCCGTTCGGCGATGAGCGCCGCGGCCGACTGGTCGGCCCCTATGGCGATCACGACAAACTCATCACCCCCCAGGCGCGCCAGGGTTTCCCCCCCTCGCACGGTGGCCTGAAAGCGCCGGGCAGCCTCGACGAGCACCCGATCGCCGATGGCGTGCCCCTGCGTGTCGTTGATTTCCTTGAAGCGGTCCAGATCCAAAAACAGAAGCGCCAGGCGCTGCCTGTGGCGCTTCCCGCTCGCCAGCGCCTGCTGGAGTCGATCGAGGAACAACGCGCGGTTGGGCAGCCCCGTCAGAGGATCGTAGAAGGCAAGCTGCTCGATCTTCGCCGCCTGGGCTTTCTGCTCGCTGATGTCGCGGGCGATCGTGGAAAGATATTCGATTTTCCCCTCCATCCCCTTATGTGCCAGGATCACCTGTGAGACCAGAATCTCTCGCCCATCCCGGCTCAAGAAAGCCGTCTCTCCCTCCCAGGTGCCCTCAACGCTAGCCGTGGGAATGCCTTCTTCCAGCACGATCTTGCTTGCCCATTCAGGGTGGGTATCTTGGATTCTGATCTTCGAAACATCTTCTTGCTCACCGACCCCGAGCAAGCGCCGGGCAGCCCGGTTGAAGTACAACACCCGGCCATCGGGTGCGGCCGTGGCGACGAAATCAGGAGTCTGTTCCAAGATGGCAGCAAGACGCGTCAACTCTGCCTCAGTTTTCTTTCTTTGGGTGATGTTCTGCATCTGGGAGATGAAATACAAGGGCTCGCCGACCTCGTTGCGAACCAAGGAAACGCTCAACAACACCCAAATCACGTGGCCTTGTTTGTGGAGGTAGCGTTTCTCCATTTGGTAGGTCTGAATTTCTCCGGCCAGCATCTGGCGCACGTACTGTAAATCGGTCTCGAGGTCATCGGGATGGGTAATGTCCTGGAACGTGCGAGTCAATAATTCCGCCTCGCTATAGCCGACCACTTCGCAGAGCGACCGGTTAACTTTTAACCAGCGACCTTCTGGCGACACCAGAGCCATGCCGATAGCGGCATATTCGAAGGCGCTGATAAAGGTTTTCTCGCTTTCCCTAAGCGCTTGCTGCATCCTGGCCTTTTCGGTCGCGTCTTCCACAATCATGAGGAGACGGGCTTCTTCTTCCGCGAAGCGGATTCCAGTCAGCGTCACGCGCACCGGCTTGCGCGCCCTTGTTCCCGCCGCGCCCATGCTGAAGGGCACATCATGCTGGGCGATTCCGCTTTCCAGCACTTCCCGGACGCGCGCTTCCAGCCCCTCGGCCGCGACCACCTCCGTGAGCCTGCGGTTGCGCACCGCCTCCGGTTCCAGCCCGAACTGCTGCAGGAACGAGCGGTTGGCAGACAAAATCGTAAGCTCCTGGGAGAGCACCAGCAGACCGTCGGGCAGGCTCGCGAACACCTTCTCTGCGTACTCTTTCAGCGCCAGGATGGCTCGCCGGTCGGCCTCGATATAGGTGTCGATGGCGAGCCCCATGTCCAGCAGCACGATCTTGACGAGCGAGCGCACGCTGGCAATGAACGTCTCGGGGTTTTTCCCGAGCCGCTGCCAGAGTTCAGGGAGCAATCCCGAGAGATACTTGCCATAGGCGCCCAGATACCATGCCGGCGCCAGGCCGGCGCGCTGGTGAGCGACCCCCACGCGCAGGCGGTGGTGGGTGTATTCCAGGCCGTAGTCGCCTGCGGTGAGGCTATCGAAGTAGTGGGCCTGGGCCTGCTTCAGGCGCTCGAGCGCGGCGGTGTCGGGGATGAGGCGCCGGATTTCTTCGAAACGCAGCAGATGATCGTAGAAAGCCCGGGTGAATTCCGGGCCGAGATCCCGCAGGGCGACATGGAGCCGCTTGAGCCGGGCGATGTCTTCGTCGGTGAACTCCAGAAAAGCCTTACGCCGCTCTATCGCGGCCTCGTCGAGCTGCAAAGCCCGCATTACCGCTTCGGCGATCTCGTGCCCCTGCTTCATGCCCGCGGCCCTCGCCTGAACCCAGGAGCGGGAGATGAAGCTTGCTTGCGCAAGATTTCTTCTATCCACTCCAAATCCGACCGCTGATGTTCACGCACGCGATTCCCTCCTAAAAATCATGACCTTATAAGAATTTCACGAGAGACAATTTTTGGGCGGCGGCGAGAGGGGTGTGGCACAGCGCTTCGCGTATCAGGCGAAGAGATCCACCAGACCGCGCCTGCGCCGGGAGGAAATCTCGGCCACTGCTGCGGTTTTGGTATCAGGGCCGTTGTGGATAAGGGAGGGGAGAGAGGGACGGTCGCCGTCGAATCTGCGCCAACCCTCGAAGCCTTCGGCGCTCACCGTGGCACCGCCCAAGGCGATGCCCGCCTCCGCCAGCATGTCCTTCAGGCGGGGCAAAGCCGCCTCGATGGCTTCCCGAGTTTGGGGGTGCAGGGCTGAGAACGCCGCGCTGGCTTCGCCTTCCCGCAGGTGGATGACTATCCGCACCGGGCCGAGCTCAGGCGGGTCGAGGCGCAGCTCCGCCTGTTGGAGTTCGTGGGTCGCGATCCATACCACTTGCCGGGAGAACTCCTCATTGAAGCGGGGAGAACTCACTGGCGCTGTGACCGGCAAGGAGGCGATGCGAGGCTCGGTCCCCGGAGGGGGAGGGGCTGGGGGAGCCATGGGAGCGTCGCGCGCACTCACTGCTTGAGGCAACGATTCCCCCGGTGTGACCCCCAGCGAGCCGCGGGCTGACGACTGCTGTTCATCCCGGACGCGCGCCGAAACCTCGGGGGGCTCCACAGCGATCTCGGGGGTGCTGATGGGGCGACCATTGCTCGAAATCGATTCTAGGGGGATCGTCCAGTGCAGCGGTGCCGCAACGATGTTGCCTTCATCTGAGACGGCGCTTTCAATCCTAGACCATGAATCCGATGCCTGCGGTTCTGTGGAGTCGGCCTCCCGGTCCTCGCGGCTGATCCCCTGTGGAAGGAAGGATCCTAGGGCGAGTTCGCTGGCAAGCACGGCAGCGAACGTGTCTTCCGCGCCTAGGGCGGTAGCACCGGGCGCCGCGGGTAAAAGGGCGTGGGCAGACGAGGCGGTGACGAGGGGAGCGGAAATCGGGGGCGGGGTTTCCATGACGGAATCTCTCTCACCTTTGCGGCCGGCTTCATTCCGTGGGTTTGTCCCAGGGCGCCGCGACGCCTCGGGCTCCGTGCTCATCCGACTGGCGTTGCTCCACGCGGGCGTTTCTCGCCCGCTCGGCGTGGCGGCGACGCTCTTCCAGCCGTTGAAACGACTGGAGGGTGCGTTGCTCCGTCTGCCATGTCACCTGACCGCTCTGACGCCGGATGCGAGCCGCAGCCAGCTGTTCCCGGCATTGGGCAATGGTCCGGTCCAGGGTTCCCAGGAATGCCTGGTAGTTTTGCAGCGCTACGCGGGGCAGGCCCGAGCGCACCGAGGCGAACAGGCGGGCTTGGTACTCGGCCTGATAGGCAGTTAGGAGCTTGAGCCGCTCCTCCGTTTCCCGCTCGTGGTGGAGTAAGTGCCCGAGCTGACGGGCGGCGGCTTCAGCCCGATTCTTCGCAAGACGGATCAAGATACTCAGGGTGTCGCGGGTCATGGGATGTGCTCCGAGTCGGCTTCCATGTTGAGCAATTGCGCCATAGCTTCTATGCTTTCTGCATAGTTTACCCGTTCGTTCATGCCCTGTTGCAGGTACGCCTCCATTCTGGGATAGAGGGCGATGGCCCGGTCGAGCACAGGATCGGCGCCTCTCTGGTAGGCGCCCACGCTGATCAGATCGCGGGAGCGCTGGTAACGGGCGTATAGAGCCTTGAAGCAGCGCACCTGCTCGAAGCGCTCCGCGGGCATGAGGCTTGCCATGGCGCGGCTTACCGAAGCCTCGATATCGATGGCTGGATAGTGGCCGGCCTCCGCCAGGGGGCGGGACAGCACCACGTGCCCGTCCAGGATTGCCCGGGCGGCGTCGGCGACAGGATCCTGGGGGTCGTCGCCCTCTGTAAGCACGGTGTAGAAGGCGGTAATGGAACCACCGCCGGGAGGGCCGTTACCCGCCCGCTCCACGAGTTGGGGCAGCCGGGCGAATACCGAGGGCGGGTAGCCTTTGGTGGCGGGCGGCTCGCCGATAGCCAGGGCGATTTCTCGGGCCGCCATGGCATAGCGGGTGAGGGAATCCATGATAAGCAGCACCGAGCGCCCCCGGTCTCGGAAATACTCGGCGATGGCGGTAGCGTAGGCCGCGCCCTGCAACCGCATGAGCGGCGGGTTGTCGGCAGGGGCGGCAACCACCACCGAACGCGCGAGCCCCTCCGCTCCCAAGATCGACTCGATGAATTCTTTAACCTCCCGGCCACGCTCCCCGATCAGGCCTACCACCGTCACGTCGGCGCTGGTGTAGCGGGCCATCATGCCGAGGAGCACGCTCTTGCCCACGCCGCTGCCGGCAAATAGTCCCATGCGTTGCCCGCGTCCGAGGGTGAGGAGGCCGTTGATCGCCCGCACGCCCACGTCCAGCACTTCCCGAATGGGCGCCCGGTCAAGGGGGTTGTAGGGCCGGGCCTGGAGCGGCGCAAGATGCACGTTGGCGAGGGGTCCCAGGCCGTCTAGGGGGCGGCCCACTCCGTCCAACACCCGTCCTAGCAGCCCCTCGCCCACAGGCACCAGCCGCGTCCGGTCGGTAGCCCGGCGCAGGGGTTGGCGGCCTCCGCCCGGCTGGCGCAATGCCAGAGGCATTTCCATCGGTACCACTGGTGCCCCTGGTGTGAGCCCGAGAACCTCCCCCGTCGGCATGAGGTAGAGCTTTTCCCCGTTGAAGCCCACTACTTCCGCTTCTACGCTGGCACCGTGGGGCAAAAGCACACGGCAGCCGCTACCCAGAGCGAGCTTGAGGCCCACCGCCTCCATCACCAGTCCTGCCACCCGGGTGAGACGCCCGCTGACGAGTAGAGGCGAGCGCTGGATTAGGCGCTCGGCGCAGTCTTCCAGCCGAGCCCGCCAGCGCGCTGCATGGGGGCTCATGGCGTCCATGCCTGCTCATCCTGGAGAGCAGCCGTGATACGTTCCCAACGCCCGGCGAGGGTTGCATCCACCGTCGTGGCAGCGCTCTCCACCCGGCAGCCGCCGCGCTCGAGGACGGGGTCCTCCACCAGTTTCCAGCCGCCCTGTTCCAGCTCGTGGGCGAGGAGCCGGCGCACCAAGAGCGCATCGTCGGGGTGGAGCACGAGTCGCGGATGGGCGCCTGAATGGGGTACGGCCGCCATGGCTTCCTTCACTACAGCGATGACCAGCTCGGGGCGAACCGCCAGGGCCTCCCGCAGCACGTGAGCAGCAATAGCGAGGGCAAGCTGCACGAGCGCCTGTGACACCTCTTCCTCCAGGCTGGCGAGAGCTGAAGACCAGGCCTCTCCGATCGCTTTGAGCCGTTCGGTCTCCAGACGGGCTTGCGCAAGCCCTTCGGCGTAGCCCGCTGCGTAGCCTTCGTCGCGGGCGCTTTGGTGCCACTGCTCCAGCTCTTCCGCCGTGGGCAACTTGGTCACCGGCGCCTCGGGAGGCGCGGGATCGAAGGAACCCAATTCCCAGCGCTGGTAGGCAGACAGGCGTTCCTTGGGAATTACGCTAGACATAGGTATCTTCCCCGGCTCCCCCAAGGACGATTTGGCCGGCATCGGCTAGGCGGCGCACGATCTTGAGGATTTCCTTCTGCTCGGCTTCTACTTCGGAAACCCGCACCGGACCCTTTGCTTCCAGATCCTCCCGCAGAAGCTCTGCCGCCCGCTGGGACATGTTCTTGAAGATCTTTTCCTTGAGTGCGTCGGAAGAGCCCTTCAGCGCGACGATGAGGGATTCGGACTGGACCTCCCGCAGCAGGAGCTGGATGGCCCGGTCTTCCAGCTCCAGCAAGTCCTCGAATACAAACATCTCGTCCAGGATCCTCTGGGCAAGCTCGGCGTCGTGTTCGCGCACGCTTTCGATGACTGCGTTTTCGTAGATTGTGGGCATGAAGTTGAGAATCTCGGCCGCTGCGCGCACACCGCCCATGGCGGTTTTGCGCAAGCTGGCGTTACCGGTGAGGAGCTTGGCCAGCACTTCGTTGAGCTCTTTGATGGCCGCTGGCTGTACCCCGTCCAGGGTAGCTATACGCAGGATTACGTCGCTGCGCAGCCGTTCAGGGAGATTACCGATCACCTCTCCAGCCTGGTCCCGATCCAGATGTACCAGGATGGTGGCAATAACCTGGGGATGTTCGTTGCGGATGAGCTCCGCGACCGAAGCCGAGTCCATCCATTTCAGGCTTTCGATGCCGCTCGTGTCGCCGCCTTGGAGGATACGGTCGATGACGTGGGCCGCTTTCTCGTCTCCCAGGGCCTTGGTGAGCACGGCACGGATGTACTCGTCAGAGGCGAGGGCGAGCGTCGAGCGATCCTCAGCCTTCTTTTTAAATTCGTCGAGGACCGCATCAACCCGTTCTTTTGGCACCGCTTTGAGCCGGGCCATGGTCGCGCCCAGCTTCTGCACCTCCCTCGGAGACAAGTACTTCAGCACTTGGGCCGCTTCTTCCTCCCCCAAGGACATCAGAAGGATTGCGCTTTTTTCCAGACCCTCATCCTTCATCGCCGCCAACCCACGACTTGACTACGTTGGCCACGACTTTGGGGTCCTGGCGGGCGAGCTGGCGGGCAGCTTCCAGGCTGCTCGCCTGGGGGGAGGGTGGTGCCGCCAGTTCCGGCACGGAATCCTCCACCGCGAGCGGCCTGCCGGTAGTGCCCGCCGCCAGGAGGTTTTGCAGCAACGGCCGCAGCACGCCGAACAACAGATAGGCGGCGAGGAGAGCGAGCAGCAAGTGCTTGCCCAGGTCTTTGGCCAAGGACAGGATCTCTGGCTGTTTCCAGAACGGAAGCTGCGGCGCCGGCGCCTCCTCAGGCACGGTGAAGGGACTGTTCACCACGTTCACTGTGTCGCCGCGCTTCTCATCGAAACCGATGGCCTCCTTCACCAGGTTGGTGATCTGGGCGAGCTCCTCGGGGGAGAGGGGTTTCATTTCCATCCTGCCGTTCGCCCCGACGACCGCGCGGTAGTTGACCACCACCGCTGCTGAGAGCCTGCGCACGCTCCCGCTCGCCTGCCGTGTATAAGTGACGGTCTTGTCCACTTCATAATTGGTAGTGGATTCCTTGCGGCTAGGTGCAGCAGCAGACGCTGGTGATGGTCCGGCCGACTCTTTTTTCCCGGACTGGGGCTCGAGGGGTGCGGTGACCGGGGGAGGCGGCTGGTTGGACAGCGCTCCTGGTATGCCGCCAGTCGGAACCAGGCCATCGCCCGTTGACTCGGTCATGTGCTGACTGCGCACAGCGGCCTGTCCCGGCATGGCGTTTGGCCGGTAGGTTTCAGCGGTTTGTTCCACGTGGGAGAAATCCACCTCTGCGGATACTTGGGCCCGCAGGTTGGGCGCGCCGACAATGGGCGTCAGAATCGCCTCGATGCGCCGGGCGTAGAGGCTCTCCAGGTGGTTGCGGTACTTGATCTGGACCGAATCCAGACCCGAGGCCGAAAGCGGCTCAGCGTTGGCGGAAAGCAGGTTGCCTCTCTGATCGATCACCGTGACGTTGCGCGGCGCGAGTTCAGGGACGCTGCTCGAGACGAGGTGGACTATGGCGTTGACCTGGGCTTCGTCCAGGGTGCGGCCCGGGTACAGGTGCACCAGGACCGAAGCGCTGGGCTTTTGCCGCTCTCGCAGGAACACGCTGGGGCGCGGCATGGCAAGATGGACCCGGGCGGATTCCACCGAGGCGATGGACTGCACCGTACGTGCAAGCTCTCCTTCCAGCGCGCGCTGGTAATTGACCTGTTCCTGGAACTGGGATGCGCCGAGCTTCGGGTTTTCCAGCAGCTCGAAGCCCAAGACGCCCCCCTTGGGCAGCCCCTGGCTGGCCAATTTGAGCCGCACCTCGTGGACCTGGGCGGCAGGCACCATGATCGCCCCGCCCTCCCCCAGTTTGTAGGGCACGTTCATTTGCTGTAGCGCTGCCAGCACAGCTCCCCCGTCCCGGTCGCTCAGTTGGGTGAAGAGGATGCGGTAATCGGGGGCGCGAGCCCAGATCCAGGCTCCTGCCAAAAGGGCCGCGGCGAGCGCCACCGTGACGATCAACGCGATTTTCTGGGAAGCGGATAGCCGGGTGAGGGCTAGCCAGCGCACGGGCATGCGGGAACTCTCCACAACAGCCATAGACGGCGTCTCTCTCCTCGGTCGCGCAGGTGGCTCCGGTGCTTGTCCGGCTCCTATTCTCGACGCTGGCATTATCGAGGCCATCTCGGCCAGGGTGATAAGCAGAAAAGAGGGAAATTCACCGCCATTTTCCCCGGTTCGGAAGGCTCCGGGGTTGCTACCGTAGCGACGTTACGCTCAAGGCTTGAAAAGAGGTGGCCGATATGGACGCAAGAGGCATCGACAAACTGCTCGCTCCCTTGGAGGTAGACGCCGCTGGGCCGCACCCAGGCGGGAGGGTGGCGTCCGGGCAGGGTGTGGATTTTGGGCAAGCTCTCAAGGCTGCCCTGGAAGCAGTCAACGCCCGCCAGCAGGAAGCGGCACGGCTGTCGGCGAACTTCGAGCGTGGCGAGCCAGGCACGGAGTTACACCAGGTGATGGTGGCAATGCAGAAAGCCAATATCGCCTTGCAAGTCACCATCCAAGTGAGAAACCGCATCGTTTCGGCTTATCACGACATCATGAACATGCCGGTTTAGCCCTAGGCGGGGCGGGTATCGTCTGATTGCACGGGAGCGATGGACGCGGAAGACCAGGATCGCTACCGCGTGGACTGCGCCATAGAGGTGGCGGCCATCCTGCAGGCGATGGCCCACAGCCGTTCCTTGGTTACCGCCTGGTACGGTGGAGGTAGCGCTTTCGCTCTCACCGCAGTGCTCGAGGCCGATGCCGGCCGTGATGAGCTGATTCTGGATCAGGTGCACGAAGAGCATGCCCCGAGGCTGCTGGCGAGCCACGGCATTCAATGCACAGGGACCCACAACGGGGTGGAGATCCGCTTTGTCGTGGAGAGTGTGGAACCCGTCCTCTTTCAGGGGGTTGCCGCTCTGCGCTCGGCGTTACCTGTAAGGCTCCTGCGGCTCCAGCGCCGCGAGTACTTCCGGGTAGTGACGCCGGCAGAGGCTCCGGTCACATGTATGATTCCCGCTGTTGCAGCCCCGATCGAAGCGCCCGTGCTGGATATCAGCTGTGGCGGCCTCGCCCTATGGATCTCCCAGGATGTGCTCGCCTTGGAGCGCGGCACGATACTCCGCGGCTGCCGGCTTCGGCTGCCCCACTTTGGCACGGTTGAAATCGACATCCGGGTAGTACGCGTGGGAGAGCCGAGCTTCACGGCCGGAGTTGCGGGCCGACGCTGCGGCTGCGCATTCGTGGGCATGGGCGAAGGCGAGCGCAAGCGCGTGCAGCGCTACATCATAGAACTTGAGCGTTGCCGCAATTCCCGGTTAAGCGGCTTGAGGTAAGCTCTCGTCCGGCATTCGCGAGATCAACTTTCCCCGTGGCCCTCGCCGCTTGCGTAGACGCGCCTGAGCGCTTGCTCCCGCCGATGGGTGTCGAGCAGTCGTTCCAGCTTTGCCATCCAATCCACGGCGAGGCTGCGGATCTCGGCGTCATCGGCGAGCACCTTGCGGATGAGGGCCGCTTTGCGCTGTTGCTCTTCGTGCGTGAGGGGGATCCGGGGGGCGGTCTGGAGCGTCTCGGCCAGATGGCGGCATTCCTGTTCCAACTCCACCAGCCGGTCCCAGTCCCCGGCGCGGGCACTCTGCAGCATGCGCTCGGTGAGGGCCGAGAGCGCCTCGAACGCGGCGAGACAAGGGCGGGGCGAGGAAGGGTTCGTCATCGTCACCGCCCCGGGGCTGACGGTCTCTGAGGTTGGAGCGTTAGCGTTTTTTGCGCCGCGCCAGGAGTGATGCTTTCCCAGGCCTCCTGCAATTCGCCAAGGAGCCAAGCTACCTCTGCCAGGGCGCCAGCGTCGTTGTGCCGGTTAGCTACCACCAAGCGGTGGGCAAGGTAATCGTAAAGCGAGGCTAGGCGTTCTGCCAGCTCACCGCCGGCTTTCATGTCTAGGCTGGCCTTCAGCCCCTGGTCGATGATCTGAATCGCCTTGGAGATGGCTTCTCCCTTGGCAGCGGTTTGGCTGTCCGCCATGTGACGGCGGGCGCGGGCGATGGCCACCCGCGCCGCTTCAAACAGCATGACAATCAGCCGGTGCGGATGCGCCGTCATGACATCGGCGTCCACGCTCGCCTGGGTATAGGCGCTGACGGCACGGTCGATGAGCGATTGCATGAAAGTGTCCTCAAGAAGAAGATGAAAAGGCAGCGAGCTGCCGCTCCAAGAAGCTCGAAGTCTTGAGCATACTGGCGACCATGGCGTCTAAGGCCGTGAATTGGGCGCGCAGCCGCTTTTCCACCGCCTCCAGCCGCCGCTGCATCTCTTGCTGGCGGCGTTGCAGGGCGTCGATGGCGGCCTCCAGCGTATCGCTGCGTCCCGCGACGAGCCCATCGGCGGCGAGCAGGGTGTCGGCGAGGGTTCGCAGCCGGTAGGCATAGCCTTGGGAGTAAGAAACGCTGCCGCGTTCGCCGAGTGCACCACCCCATACCTCGATGGTGATGCCTTCAGCGTCGGTACCCGAGGCGGCGGTCAGGGTGCGGCCCGAGCCGATAGCGGCTACGCCACCAATGCTGCCTGCCGCATCTACGCCCGCCGCTGCACTGGGACTTGCGCCGAACAGACTCTCCTGGGCGTTGCCACCGCCCAGAAGCACCGCGGAGGCCGAACCGTAACGGTTCGAGGTCACGGTAAGGGCGCCGCCCGCCTCTGAGACGGTAACGCTCACGCCGGTGGTGGAGAAGGCTGGAGCGCCGTTGATCTTGGACTGGAGTTCTGCCGCGAGGCCGTCTGCCGTGTAGGTTCCGGCCTGCAGGGTGATGGTAGCTGTGACCCCGTCCACGCTCAGGCTGAGGGTGTCGTTGACCCCCGCGGTGATGGTGGTATTGGCTGCTGCCGACCCGGTCACGGATCCCTGGGTGGCGAGTCGGGTCACGGAGACCTGGTAGATGCCCGGCTTGGCAGTAGAGGCTGCGGAGGCGAACCGCATCAGGCTGTCGGAGGTTTTCCCTGTGGTGGCAAATACACCCGCCACGGACGCGGCATCAGCCTGGAGCGCCGCCTCCAGCTTGGTAGCGTCCAGTTTCAGGGTGCCATCGGGGGCAAAGGTGATGCCGAGCTGGTATAAGGCGCTATAGCTCCCCTGGAGCCCGACCAGCTCCGCCGAAAGAGTCGAGCGCAGACGCGATTCGATGAGCCGGGGGAGCCCGTCGCTCTGGAGTACCCCGGCGGTTTTCGTGGTGGAATCGTAGCTGCCTAGCTCCTTGAGGGATTTCGCCAGCCGGTTATATGCCTCTACAAACGATTCCACCGCTTGACGAATCCCGGCGACGTCAGGGGCGATGGTAAGGTTTGTCGGCGCACCCGCATTCGTCTTGGCTAGGGTAAGGGTTACTCCTTCCAGCGCACCGGTCACGGTGTTGGAGGCGGAGCGCATGGCGATACCGTCCAGGGTAAAGTGGGCGTCTCGGGCGGTGACCGTTTCCGCGAGGTTTTGGGTTCCGGCCGGGTCGTGGGCTAGGAGGTTGGCGAGCGCCGCATCTCCCGAGACCGAAATGCGCATGCTCCCCTGAGCGCCCGAAGTACCTGAGGACAGCACCAGGCGATGGCCGCTGCCATCGTACACGATGCTGGCGCTCACTCCGATGCCCGCCTCGTTGATGGCGTCGCGAATGCCGGCGAGACTGGCGTGAGCGGCATCGATGGTTACCGTTTTGGATGCGGTGCCACTCGGGGTAAAGGTGGCGCCGCTGTACTTGCCCGTCGCTGCATCGAAGCTTCCGCCGTCAATGCTACCGAACTCGACAGTGAGGGTTCCGGTACCAATCGATGCGGTCGCAGAGTCCTGGAGTGTCGTGGCCAGCTTTTGAGCCTGAGCCAGTTGAGTGACCTCCAGGCTGTGGAAGCCGGCTACCGCCCCTGCGCTGGCGGTGGCGGTGGCGACCTGGGCATCGCCCAAGGTGGCGGCGTAGGCGCTGAAGCGGGAAGCGGAGGCGAGGCCGGATACGGCTGACTGGAACTGAGAAAGAGACCCTTTGAGGGAACCTAGGGCTGACAGCCGCGTCTGAAAATCAGACTCCCGGCGTTGCAGCAGGGAGAGGGGCCGCCGCTCTAGGGCCATAAGCTGGGCCACCAGAGTGTTCACATCCAGGTTGGAGCCGATGCCGGGCGATGATAAAGACATGTAGCGCCTCCGTCCCAATTACCCCTTGTGGTCCAGCAGCACCCCCTGCATCCGGTCGAGACCCCGAGCGATGGCCAATACTTCCTCTGGGGGAATCTGCCGCAAGACCTCGCCAGTGGTCCGGTCCACTATTTGCACCACGAGCTTGCGGGTCGCCTCATCCATACCATAGCGAAGTTCTACCGACAGATGGCGCAAGGCGGCGTTGATCTGCCCGGACGCCTCGCGCACTTGTGCTTCCTCCACGGCTGATGTCCGAGCGGCCTCGGTACGTGGCAGTTCGTGCTCGCGGGGTGCGAGATCGAGAGACTGCGCTGCTCTGGTGTCCGTAGCAGGGCCGATGGAGTTGGCGATCATGGGTTAGGCTCCCTTTTTTTTGAGCCCGCGCCGGAGAAGCGGCGCGGGCGGCACGGAGCTTACCGTAGTAAGGAGAGCACGGTATTGGGCAGAGCGTTTGCTTGCGCCAGCATCGCAACGCCGGCCTGTTGCAGGATTTGACCGCGGGTGAGGGCTGCCGTCTCGGCGGCGAAGTCCGCGTCCATGATCCGGCTGCGGGAAGCGGTGAGGTTCTCGGCATAGTTCTGCAGGTTGGCGATCACGGCCTCGAACCGGTTTTGCACGGCACCGAAAGTGGCGCGCACCGTGCTTACCTTAGAAATGTCGGCGTCCAGGTTGGCGATCGCCGCTGAAGCGTTGGCTGAGGTGGATACGTTGACCACGCCTGTCGCAGTGAGGGTGCCACTGTAAGAGTAAAGACCTGCAGATCCGTTGGTCGCGAGATCGGTGGTGGTCACGGAAACCTGGTTAGACGCTACTCCGCTTGCACCCACCTGGAAGGTCAGCGTCGAGGAACCTGACAGCAGCGAGGTGCCGTTGAAGGTGGTTGTCTGGACGATGCGGGAAATTTCCTGAGTGAGCTGATCCACCTCCTTTTGCAACTGGCCACGGTCGGTGTCGCTGATAGTGCCATTAGCGGCCTGCACCGCGATCTCGCGGATGCGTTGCAGGTTGTTGGCTATCTGGGCTAAGGCGCCCTCGGCCGTTTGGCCAAGGGAGATGCCGTCGTTGGCGTTACGCACCGCTTGATTGGTGCCCCGGATTTGGGAAGTGAAGCTTTCTGCCACCGCCAGACCCGCAGCGTCGTCCTTGGCGCTATTGACCCGCAGCCCAGAGGACAGGCGTTGAATGGCGGTCTGCAATTGGGATTGGGATGCAGACAGATTGCGCTGAGCGTTCAGCGACGCGATGTTGGTGTTGACTACAAGTGCCATTTCCGATCTCCTTTCAATTCGATGTAACTGGGGCGATCCGACCGCTCGATTCGCGTCGCACAACCGCCTTGTGCCGGTTATCGGATGGCTGACGGGAAAACTTTAGGGTAAAGCCGGGGCGCACGGCCGGGCCTGGACCGGGGCCCGGTCAGTAAGCGCGTCTAGCCATTCCTCCAAGGAATTTTCCAAAAGGTAGCTCGCGAGTACCCACTCGCGTAGCCTGTCGCCTTCTTGTGCTGCTGCATCCAGATTGTGGATCCGTTCCCGGATCGCCTCGATCCATACGCGGGGTTCGTTTGGCAGACGGGTGACCGGGGCCCCATGGTAGGGATAAATGTCAGTGCACACCACCGGCCAACCCAGCACGCCGTACTCCAGCAGCCGCAGGTTGCTTTTGGCCTCGTTGAAGGCATTGAGCTCTAGAGGCGCTATGGCCAGGTCCAGGTTGAGGCTCGCGAGCTTGGCGGGATATTCGTCGAAGGAGACGAATTCGTGGAATTCGTGCACGTAGGGGCGCAGCGCTTCCGGGCACATGCCGAAAAACACCCATTCGGCCTCCTGGGCGGTAGCGCGCACCACGTCGTAGATGAGTTCCAGGTCCCCTTGGTGTTGCTGGGCGCCGGCCCAACCCACCCGTGGCTTACGGCCTGCCCGGCGCGCCGAGTGCAATCCGAGCCAGCGATCGCTCTCCAGCCGGTTAGGCACCACCCGCACGTCATCGCACATGCTGCGGGTAAGTTCCCGTAAAGGCTCGGTGGAGACGATTAGGCGCTGACACAAGGCCGCTGCACGGCGTAGACGCGGTTTGGCGTCTTTGAAGGCGAAGCGGTAAAAAGCGTTCTTAGGCGGAAGCTGGGTAATAAGATCATCCAGGCTCATGACGCGCAGCATTCGCGGAAGGAAACGGCTATAGAGTTCGAGTGCCTGCAGGTAGGCGTCGTTGATCGCCGCGTGCAATACTAGCGTGTCGGGAGCCAAACGCTCCATCTCGATGAGGCTCAGCACCCTTGCCTGCATGAGGCCAGGAGGATCGATGGCGGTGCACTGGGCAAGGCCCGCGTCGGACAAGGCTCGGAAAGGGCCACGGATGCGATACTCGCCGGAGCCCCCTGCCAAGGGAAGACCCAGCACCCGTGGACGGTCGTGAAACTCGGGATCCCATTCCGGCACAGCACCGGCCTCCACCCGGAAGTCCAGGGCGGTGAGGGCGAGGTTACGGTTGTACGCAGGATCCCGGGCAAGTCGGGGGAGCCAGCGGGAGAGCATCCAGAGGCGCTCTTTCTCCGCGCGCTCTGCAGCTAAGGCGAGTTTCTTCAAGTCCCTGCGCTCATCGTGGATGGAAGTGGAGCCATGATGAACTACAGTGGCAAACGGCGTCCAAACTACCCGGTATCCTTGTTTGGCGAGGCGCAGACAGAAGTCCACGTCGTTAAACAGCACGGCAAGATTCTCTTGATCCATGCCTCCGGCATTCAAATAGACATTGCGCCGCACCAGCATGCATGCTGCAGTCACCGCCGAATAGTTTTGGTCCACCTGGGCGCGGTTCATGTAACCGGAATCGCTCAGGCTGGTCTTGCCGTCACTGAACGCATGGTGGGCGATATCTGTAAGGCCAAGCACTATGCCAGCATGTTGAAGGGCCGCGGACTCCGGGTACACCAACCGGCAGCCTACGACTCCAACGTCGGGGCGCATGCCGTGGAGCATCATGCGTTCCAGCCATTCCGGCTGTACGATCTGTGTGTCGTTGTTCAGAAACAGCAGATATTCCCCGCGGGCCTCTTTGGCTGCGGCGTTGCACATGGCGGCGAAGTTAAAAGGATAGGGATAGGATAGCAGCCGCACCCATTCGCCATGTTTTTCCTCGAGCGTTTCGTAGTACGCCAAGACGTCTGGATCGCTGCTGCCGTTGTCACACAGGATTACTTCGTAGTGGGGATAGGTGGTCTTGGCGAAAAGGCTTTCGACACAGGGTTGAAGGAATTCCAGTTTGTCTTTTGTCGGTATGATGATGGAAACAAGGGGTCTGTCCGGGTGGTGGTAGATGACCCGCACGGTGCCAGGGATAAACCCATCGGCCAGCTCGGCCTGGATGCCACGGCGGTGCAGGTGGCGCGTCAGGGCCGCTCGGGTAGAAGGCGTGTGCAGCCCGGCTTCCAGCTTGCTGGGAAGGCTCAGTAGCACATCCGCGATGTGCCCGATGGCTTCCTCCTCGTAGCGGTCCAGGATTTGGAGGAGAAGATCGTAATCATGCGCTGGCGATACCTCGGCGAAAGCGTCTGCCCGCACAGCAATCCCGGGGCCGGCATAAGGCATGGAGCGAGCCAGATCTAGGTTAAAGTCGGGTTTGAAGCGGGGATTCAAACGGTTTCCGCCAGGATCGATGCGGTCGTCATCCCAATAGATCAAGCGCCAGCGAGGATGGGCATCGGCGTAGTCGGCGATAGAAAACAAGGCATGGGGGGCAAGCCGAGCGCCGGCCGGCAGGCACACGATCCAATCCTCGGGAGGTGGCGCTACGGCGAATAGGGGTGCATCAGGCGAAATCCAGCGGACACCTGCAGCCACAGGACCCTCGGCTGCTGGCGCTGGGAATTCGGCCATCACCGTAAGTTCGAGTTGGCGATAGAGCTGGGTAGAGAGGGAATCCAGGGTGTCTGCGAGTAGTTCTTCCTCCCCGTGCCTCGCGTACACCACAACGTGTAGCGTCGGGCGCGAGCGCCAGCGCAGCATCATCCGTTCGGCATACACTTGGCCGTGAATTAGGCGCAGGCGCTTGTGGGCGCACCAGCGGGCGTAAGCATGCGCGTCGTCGCGGACTTTGGTAGGCTCGGACGGGGTGCTTGTTAGGCCCTCTTCCGCAAAACGGGAAAGGGGGCCATGGTGGACTGCCGTTACCCGCGGCAGGTGGGCATGGGTGACCCCCATTTCCAGGAAACGCTCCCAAAGATCCCAATCGGCAGGGTAAAAATACTTCCAGCTGGCCCCGTTGTAGTGGAAGGACTTCAATCCGGCGTGGTACAAGGATGAGATGCGGGCGATGTGCCCCAGTGCCGGGATTTCTCCCCCCACTCTCACGTTCGGGCGGCCGTTGCCACGGATGAATTCGACTTCTGAGTGGACCCATTCGACGCGGCGTTGCCTTGCGAGCTCCAAGAGATCTCCCAAGTGCTGGGGAAAAAATTCGTCGTCATCGTCCAAATGGGCGATCCATTGCCCCCGGGCAAGCGCCAGGCCTACGTTAGCGGGTTTGCAACCGGCCACGTACCAGCGTGGCCCGGCCAGTTCCGGATAGCGCCCGCGGCGGCGCAGATTGACGAAGCGCACGCGCGGGTCTTCGATTCCTGCCAGCAGCCGCGCGCTGTCAGGATCGGCGCCATCGCCGACGATGATCAATTCCCAATGGGGATATTCCTGGCGCAGCACCGAAGGCAGGGTACGCTCAAGAATGATCCGGGCGCGATTATAGGTGGGGATGATCACTGATATCAGGGGCGCGGGTGCGTCGAAGGCGGCAGCGTATTGGGAGTGGGCGCGGAGCCTTGCCAGGCGCTCACGGTCATCGCGGCGGCGTTTGGCCTTCTCTACGCGCCCGATTGCTTCGAAGAACTGCAGCGCGAATCGGTAATGGGCATCAGGTGCAGTGGGCGCTGGCTCGGGTAGGCTCATGGATCGGCTCTCGTGCTCGGAAGGTATCGGTAAGGACTTGGCTAAAGAGGGCGCTCGCCGCATCGATCAGCGAGGGCTTCATGGTCGCGTGCACCGGCATGCAGATCATCGAGGAGCAAAGGCGTTCGGTAACCGGCAAAGCGCGCTTCAGGCCGTAGTGGCGGAATAGCCGGGTGCGATGCAGCGCCGGATGATAGTAGCGGCGAAGCTCAAGGCCAGCGCGGATGCAACATCGGCGCAGCGCTTCAGCGTCCGTGCCCGGGGCGAGCAGCAGGGGCAGCGTTTGCCAAGGGGGTTCGCCTGGGGCATGGGGTGCGGTGATGATCCCCCTTTCAAGCCACGGCGAGAGCTGCTGGAGGTAGCGGCCCACGGTGGCGCGCCGTGCGGCAATGTGGCGCTGCAGCTCATCAAGGGCCGCTAAACCGATAGCCGCGGCAAACTCGGAGAGTTTGCCGTTCACGCCGCGGGCGATGACGTCTCCGTCTTGAAAACCGAAGTTGATAGCCCGGCGCACGGCGGTTGCGAGCTGCGGAGGGCACAGAACGATTCCACCCTCGCCGATGGCGAACACCTTGGTGGCATGTAGCGAGAAAATTTCGGCCACGCCGGCATGGCCCACGGGAATGCCAGGGCCCGCCCCGCCTAGGGCGGCGGCACTATCCACGATCAGGGGCACGCCGTGGCGAGCGCAGACGGATTCCAGCGGCGCCAGGTCACGGCAGAGGCCGAACGCCCGCACGGTGACCACGGCGTTTGCGCTCCGGGACGAGAGCAGCTCTTCCAAGGCCGTTGGGCAGAGCTCCCAGCTCACGGGATCCACGTCGCAAAAGAGCGGCGTCGCCCCTGCGGCCAGGACTGCTTGAGCGGTGGCTGCAAAAGTGAAGGAGGGCACCACGACCCGACCGCGGATCTCTAGGGCGCGCAATACCGCCTCCAATCCTGCTGTGGCGTTGGCGACCGGCACTGCCACGCGACTACCCATGCCGAAGCACTCACTGAGCCGCCGGGCAAAAAGCTCGTGGACGGGGCCAAAGTTGCTAAACCAATGGTTCTGGTAGGCCGGGCGCAGATACGCCAGCCAGCGCTCCGGTGGCGGAAGGTCGGGTTTGATGAAGCGGATCACTGGACTACCTGGCCAGGACAAAGGTTTTGGAATAGCCGTCCGGGCTTACCGTGCTGGGCATATAGCGATTGCTCCATGGCAAGCAAGGTATCGGCGGGGCGCCGGCCGATGCGGCGCGCTGGGCTGCCTGCCACCACGCTCCATGGTTCGACGTCGCGCCGCACCAAGGACAAAGCGCCAACCGCGGCGCCTGTACCGACGGTTACGCCGGGGAGAATGACGCTATTCGCCCCGATGATGGCGTGCGCTTGGACCCAGGCGCGGGAGCGTCGCACGGCTCGGTAAGACGGGGGGATGGTGGGATTAGTCAGCCCGCCTCCTAGGAAATCCTCGCTTCCAGTAAGAAGCCGCACCCCCGAGGAGAGACCGGCAAAATCTTCCAGCACGAACGGACCGCCTCCGGTGATGGAGGCAAAAGCGGCGATATGCACGTAGTTGCCGATAACACTGGGGCTGGTGGCCTGGATGAAAACGAAGTCATCGATGATGACGTGATCGCCGATATGGAGGTATTCGGCACCGACAATGCGGGCCGAAGGATAGATTCGTACCCCCAAGCCGACCGAGCAGAAGCGGTGCTCGGTCACGGTCCGTCCCCCTGCGGCGGTGGCAGCACTGCGACCCGGTTCTTGCCCGCCCGCTTGGCTTGATAAAGGGCCTTGTCTGCGCGTCCCAGCACCACATTGTCGTCCTCTCCAGCGCGACGCAGGGTCACTCCGGCGCTGAAGGTCACGATGGGTCTGCGTTGATCGTGGAGATAGATATTCTTAGTGAGCTCCCGCTGCAGGCGCACGAGCACTTTGGCCGCCTCTTCCAACTCGGTCTCGGGAAAGAGCAAGACGAACTCCTCGCCGCCATAGCGGGCCACCACGTCGGTCGGCCGCAGGCTATGGCGCATGGTTTGAGCTAGGGCGCGCAACGCCTCGTCTCCCACCTGATGGCCCCAAGCGTCGTTGAGTTGCTTGAAGTTATCCACGTCCAGCATGGCCACGGCGAGGGGTGCGCCATGCCGGTCGGCGCGGGCCGCCTCCCGGTGCCACGCTTCGGCCAGGCCCACGCGATTGAGCGCACCGGTCAAGGAGTCCTCGCGAGCGTTCTCCGCAGCCAGGGCAAGTTGGGCTTCCAGATGGCGGATTTTTTCTTCCGCTTCCTCGGCCCGCCGGCGAGCTTCTTGTAACTCCTTGTGGGAGCGGCGCGCGCTTGCTTCCATGGCCCGGGTGTCTTGCAGCACTTCCGCCAGAATCGTGCCCAGCTCGTCCAGATCAGCGGCGCCGCTGATGCGCTTTGCGTAACGCTCGATTTGGCCGTGAAATTGACCGGTCTCGTCCGCAAGACTTCCCAGCCGGTCGATGAACAACGCGATCATACTTTTGAGGGCCTGGTGTGATTCGTGCACCGACCGGCGCACCGCGCCTTGGCGGATGATGGTATCCCGCAGGGCGCGCTCTGCCTGTGCCAGCGCAGGCAGATCGAAAGGCGCTTCCAAGGCTTGGGACAGCGCACGCATTTGCTGGTGAAGCCCCGGAGTCTCCTGAACGCTTTCGGCCAAGCTGTCGGCCATCAGTTTCAACAGACGGCGCGCCAACTCATCGCGCTGCGCCTGTTCGGCAAGGCGCATTTCCACATTTAGCCACAAGTGGCGCAACTGTTCCCTCAAGCGGTCGGCGGAAAGCGGTCGATCAGCTTGCCGAACGGCTTCCGCCAGACGCTTGGCCTGCGTTGCCGAGGCGGCGCTGCTTGTTTCAAGAAAAGCAGCGAAACGCTCCAGAGTGTCGGCAAGGAGATGGCGAAGTTCCCCGCCGTCAGCGTCGGAAGGCGGTGCGGGTGCGGGCGCCGGCTCCAGGCCCTGGGGCGCCCGGGCCCAGGCGTCAGCCAGCTCCTTTATCCGTCGAAACAATTCCTGCGCATGGCCGCCGTGGGCAGCAAGCACGTTTTCCAACCTTTCCCGCTTGCGGGTCGGCGTGAGGCCTTTGCGGGGAATGTCCCATTGGCGCAGCAAATGTCGCACCAGAGCGGCCCAATCCAGGTTGAGGTGGGAGGCGATGAACGCGGACAGGTCCTGTAGCGCGGTGCGCACGAGAGGCTCGCTGCGGGTGACGATGGCTTTCTGCACGGCATCAGTCTGGGAGGCCGCAGCGGGCGCCTCTCGACCCAGCCTGGTGCACCAGTCTGCGAGCAGCTCCCAACCATCGATCTCCAGCGGCAAACCGGCAATCTCCCGGTACACCCGGGCGTAGTTGTCGGGTGTCGGCACGAGCCGCTGCTGGGCCAGGCGGTGCAAGGTGGATCGAGCGATAGCGGCTGGATCTGCGGCGCTCGTGGACATAAGGCAAACCGGTCACTGAATGCACGAGCATTATGGGTGGCCGATTCGTGCCGCAAGGGTCAGAAAAAAGGCGGGGAAAGGGGTTATTTCCCCGCTCGCAGGACAGGAGAAGTGCCCCAGCCTACTCCACCAGGCCCTTAGAGATGGCGTAGCGGATGAGCTCGGCGTTGTTTTTAAGCCGCATTTTTTCCAGCAGCCGGGCTCGGTAGACGCTCACGGTCTTGACGCTAATATTGAGCTCCTCGGCGATCTGCGTGAGGCCTTTCCCCGAAGCAATCAGGCACAAAATCTGGTATTCCCGGTTCGACAGGCGCTCGTGGGGCGCCTCTTGAGCGTTGCCGGCGATGGAGTCGGCGAGCTGCTCCGCTAAGGTGGGGCTCACGTACTTGCGGCCTGAGGCCACCTGGCGAATGGCCTCCACCAGCAGCTCGGGAGCACTCTGCTTGGAAACGTAACCTGCTGCGCCTGCCTTGAGAACGCGCAGCCCGACCACGTCTTCCGGATACATAGACAGGACCAGGACCGGAAGGCGGGGAAACTCGTTCCGGATCTGGGTCAAGGTGTCGAGACCGCTCCGTTTGGGCATGGCGATATCGAGCAAGACCGCTTGGCACCCTTGCCCGTAGCGGCGCAGCCACTGGATTGCCTCTACCCCGTTGTCGGCTTCGCCTGCTACGTCAAGATCGTCGCAATCATTGAGGATCTGCTTGAGCCCGTGACGCACCACCGCGTGGTCGTCCACGATAAGCACTCGGATCATGGGCGGGCCTCGACTGAGGTCAGGCCAGGCTTGTGCGGCTCGTTCCGGCGTGGCGGGCCGCTCGTCTGAAAGTCCGGAATGCGGACTCGAAGCCGGGTGCCTCCTGCTAGCCCCGCCTCGATGTGCGCCTCGCCGCCCAGGGCACGGCAACGTTCCAAGATGCCTCGAATGCCGAACGCACCCGGTTTGGCGAGATCCGCGGCCTCGATCCCACGCCCGTTGTCCATCACCTCCAGGCTCACCAGCCCTCCTTGATAGCGTAAAACGGCGCGCACTTCGGATGCCTCCGCATGCTTCGAGACATTGGTCAGGGCCTCCTGGAAAATCCGAAACAGGGCAGTCGCCAGCTCCTCAGGGAGCTCTAGATCTTCCGGCTCTGCTTCCACATCGCACACGATCCCGAGGCGGTTTTCGAACTCCTTCGCCTGCCAGAAGAAGGCTGGCGCCAGGCCGAAATCCAGGATTGGGGGGCGCAAATCGCGGGCGATGCGCTCCGTCGCGGCGATGACCCGATCCACCAGGATGCGGATCGAGCTCACTCGACCCAACAGGTCCATGCTTTGCGTCGGCAGGCGATTCATGAGGGAGGCGAGCTCCAGCTTGACTGCCGTGAGCGTGCCGCCCAAGTCGTCGTGGATCTCCCGAGCGATCCGGGCGCGCTCCTCCTCCCTGACCCGTTCCACGTGGGAGGAAAGCTCCAAAAGCTGCGCACTGGAGCGCTTCGCTTCCAGCTCGATGCGCTTGTTGCGGGTGATGTTGGTCACGATGCCCGCCCATAGCACGGTACCGTCTTCCCGGCGACGAGGCCCAGCACGCACGTTTACCCACTTGGGACCGTTGCTATAGGAGGTGACGAGGCGCCCTTCCCAGTTACAGGTATCGAGGCGGCGCTCAGAGTGGGACAGCGCTTCGAGGAAGCTGGCCCGGTCCTCGAGCACGATCTGCTCGATGAAGCGCCCGGCATCCGCAAGGAGCGCTTCCGGGGCGAGCCCCAGAAGCGGCCGGGCGCCCTCGCTGACGAAGGTGAAGCGATCGCCGCTTCGCTCCCGGGCTAGCTCGAATACCATGCCGGGCACGTGGCAGGCGAGGCTGCGGAACTTGGCCTCGCTTTCCCGCAGGGCCTGTTGGGCCTGGAGCCGCTCCCGCCGTTCGGCGGCAACGGCAAGGGCGCGCTCTACCGCGTGGGCAAGCCGCCACAAGTGGTCCCGCAGCAGATATTCATCGGCGCCGGCTTTGACGATGTCCGCCGCGGCTTGTTCTCCGATTGGATCCAAGACCACTACCACGGGAAGGTCTGGGCGGATCTCCTTGGCCGAGACAATGGCGGCCAAGGCATTGAAGCCCGGAACGGCATGCTCCGTCACCAAGAGATCCCATGGCCGGAGCGAGAGCGCTGTTGTCAAAGCTGTCAGCGTTTCGACGCGCTCTGCCTCGATTTGGTATCCCTCGGCCTCCATCCGCGGGATGAGGCAGGTCTGCGCCGACGTCGCGTCTCCTGCGATGAGCAGGCGCAGTAATCGTCCTTTCATGCTGTTTTTGGGCTTTTTCCTACCCGCAGGCGCGGGCAATTGTAACATCGTTTTTGCCGCGCATCTTGACATCGGTCAAGTTTTCGCGAGCGCCACCCGAACTGGCGCGCGGGAACCGCTAGCACGATTCATGCAATAGGCGGCTCAAGTTTCGATGCAGCACGCCGTTAGGTCATCGGACAGCCCATCGACGCAACCCAATAGTGTATGCGAGACGTCTACCTCGGGCGCCAGCCCATCCTCGACACCCAGCGCCAAACTGTGGCCTACGAGCTTCTGTTCCGGAGCGCGTCGACCGGGCCGGCCGTGATCCGAGATGACTCCCTGGCCACTGCCCAGGTCATCGTGGGAGCGTTCTGTGACCTGGGTTTGCAGCAGGTGCTGGGAGCGTACAAGGGCCATATCAACGTGGGTAGCGATCTCCTGCTGAGCGACACGGTGGAGCTCCTGCCCAAGGAGTGCGCAGTGCTGGAGTTGCTGGAGACGGTGGAGCCCGTGCCGGAAGTCCTCAAGCGCTGCGCCGAGCTCAGACGCCAGGGTTATCGCATCGCCCTGGACGATGTGGTGGAGCCGGGCGAGCGGCTGGAGCGGCTGCTCGACGTGGCAGACGTGGTCAAGGTGGACGTCAAGGCTGCTTCAGAGAGTTCCATGCGCGCAACGGTCGAAGCGCTGCGGGGGCGGTCGGTGGTGCTGCTGGCGGAAAAAGTGGACACTCCGGAGCGGGCCGAGACATGCAGAGCCCTCGGCTTCCGGTTGTTCCAAGGCTATTTCTTCGCGCGTCCAGAAATCCTTTCCAGCAAGCGGGCCGACCCGACGAAGATGGCGCTGCTGCGACTCCTGTCCCTGGTTTTGGCGGACGCAAGTCCGGCCGAGATCGAGCAGGCGCTCAAACCCCACGTGGGGCTTTCCTACAACCTACTGCGCCTGGTGAACTCGGCCGCAAGCGGCTTGCCGAGGCGCATCCATTCCTTGCGCCAGGGCATCCTCGTTCTGGGACGGCGCCAGCTGCTGCGCTGGGTGCAGCTTCTGCTTTATACCGCCCCTGTGGCGGGGGGCAACCTGACCAATCCCTTGATCCAGCTCGTGGCCACCCGCGCCAGGCTGATGGAGTTGCTCGCCGCTCGGGAGGTGCCCGAACGACCGGAGGTGAGGGATCAGGCTTTTATGGTGGGGTTATTGTCCCTGCTGGACACTTTGCTTGGCATGCCGATGGCCGAGATCGTAGAGGAGCTGAATCTCGCCCCGGAAATTGCCGAGGCACTGCTCAAGCGCAGGGGGATGTTCGGCCGCCTGCTTGAGCTGCAGGAGTGGCTCGAATCGGGCGAGGTCGCCAAGGTGATGGCGGCGCTCAAGCAATTTACCGGCTTCAACCTAGGCGATCTCATGCAGGACCAGCTGGAAGCGTTCAAATGGGCCCATGACCTGGGTCGAGACAGCGGCGAGGGTACAGGCTAAGGAGTGGTAAAGTGGGAAATGGCATGGTCGCTGGGCTCGTGGCGGTCGAACCTCAAGATCTCGAGTCGGGGCAGCCACTGCCTTTTTGCGTATACGATGAGAGCGGACGATTGATTCTCGAACGGGGAGAGGTGGTTGCCAGCCGGGAGCTTGCGCGACTGTTGGTTGCCTGTCGCGCGAAGCGGGATTTGGTCCCGGAGGCTGCGCCGCCGAGAGCTGAAACGGCGCTCTCCAACGCTCGGGATGACCAGGCGGCTGTCCGTCGCTTGTTCCAAGCCATGGGGCTGCGTCCCGGAGACCGGCTGCAACTCGAGTTGCCGCGACCCCTGGGGGCGCGACGGGTGGTGGTGCGCCTAATCGGCTATCGGGAAGGGCAGGCCTTACTCGTGACATCACCCCTGCAGGAGGGAGGGTGTGTATCTTTGCTGGAAGGCGAGCAGGTACGCGTGCGGCTGTTCACTGGACGGCGGGCTTACGGCTTCGAGAGCTTTGTCGAGCGAGCGTGTCTACAGGGATTGGAGTGCCTCCAACTATCTTTTCCGACGCATGTTCAAGCGGTGAATGTGCGCAAGGCTCCACGGGTCAAGACTTGCATCGTGGCGAGCTTGCGCCCCGAGGATGCCGAGGCGTCCGCGTCCGCCTCGGCCGCGCTGATCGTCAACTTAAGCACGACCGGGGCCGCGGTGGTGACTTGCCGAGAGGTTGCCGCCAAGGAGGGTTGGGTGAAGCTGTCTTTCACCTTGCGCCTAGAGGAGGCTGCGGTGGCGATCGAGACCAGAGCGCTCGTTCGGTCGGTCAATTCGGATCCGGCCACGGGCGGGTTTCGTCTCGGGCTGCAATTCGACCGGCTAGAGGATCAGCAGCATCTGGCGCTCAAGGCGTACGTGCTGGAGCAGCTGTATGAGGACCCCTCAAGTGTCGTTTGAAAGGGAGGCCAGCCTCACCGACCGCCACCGCCAAACTCCTTTTTATCTGAACAGCGATCGATTGTTCGTGTCCACAGCACCGGCTGGCTTTTCTGTACTCCTCCCGGGAGCGGCCCACTATTGAGAATTACGTAATCTCTTGACATCAGAACAATTCAGCCTGTTTCCAGAAGGCGGCGATGAGCGAAGCGCGTCGCTGTGCCGATTGGAGCTTGCCGCGCGTGGTGGTGGCGAGTTCATTTATGGAATTCGGACAGTAGTTCGCCAAGGCATGTCGCTTGAGCCAGGCCCACAGGTATTCGACCGGATTGAGCTCGGGCGCATAAGGCGGAAGTAAGGCCAGTTCCATCTTCCCTGCCAGGCTGTCGACGTAGTCCCGCAGAACACGGGAGCGGTGCGCCTTGAGTCTGTCCCAGATAATCAGGAGCTTGCGACCGATCTGCCTGACCAGTGCTTCCAGGAAATCGACGATCTGCGCACTCCTGATCGCGCCCTTGTGCAGGCGGAAATAGGCGTTCGTGAAGCGCACCCCGGCGATCATCGACCATTGCTTCCAGTTGAAGCGGAACTGAATCACCGGCCTCTGCCTCTTGGGCGCCCAGGTGCGAACGCGCGTAGGCCGCTCCGACAGCCCCGACTCGTCGATGAAGGGAACCTCTAATAATTCACTCATTCTAACGCCCCAACAACAAAACGCGAGAAACGACGATGCTCCAATCCGGTTTCTTTGATCTCGAAGATCGCTTCGGCAAGCTCGATCAGCTGGGCGATCCGCTCAAGGCGCTAAACGAGGTGATCGACTGGTCGGTGTTCGTGCCGATCCTTGAGGAGGGGCTGACGAAGGAGAAGAGGAGCAAGGCCGGTCGCCCCGTCAGCTTCTCGCCCCTGCTGATGTTCAAGGTGCTGATCCTGCAAAGTCTTTACAACCTGGCCGATGCCCAGACCGAGTTCCAGATCCGCGATCGCTTCACGTTTCTGCGCTTTCTGGGGTTGACGCCGGAGAGCCGCATTCCCGATGAGAAGACGATCTGGCTGTTTCGAGAGTCCGTGAAGGCACGGGGCCTGCACGATGAACTCTTCTCGACATTCACCCGCTTTCTGGAAACCCGAGGCTTCGAGGCCCGCTGCGGCACGGTGATCGATGCCCGCATCGTCGAGGTGCCCAGGCAGCGCAAC
>NZ_JBQACR010000079.1:0-554 GCF_051905455.1 Pelomicrobium sp. G1 | reverse complement strand
TGGCCCCAGGCCCAGGCGTACTGGGCTTCCAGCTCGTTGCGGGCGCTGGACAAGCCCCCTGCCCCCTGCACGGTGACCATGGTCTTTTTCTCCGGGTCGTAGCGGTGCACCGAGGCCACGTGCATCGCCTCCCGGTCGGACACAAAGCTGTAGCAGGTGTTGGCGATCAGCGGCTCGCGGTTGACTTCCTGGCCCTGCAGGAGGGCCACGACGGCCGCAGCGCAGATCTTGCCGTGCTGGTTGGCCATGTGGCCCGACTTGGGCATGGCCGGCGCCGATTGGGTGGCATCCCCTAAGACGTGCACGCCCTTGGCCACCTTGGACTCGTAGGTCAGGAAGTCCACTTCGCACCAGCGCCCGTTGGCCGTGATGAGCCCCGCCTGCTTGGCGATCGCTCCAGCCCGCTGCGGTGGCACAACGTTCAAAACGTCGGCCTTAACGTTTTCGAACTGTAACTTCGCCGTCAGGGTGGAAGCATCCACGTCCACTAGCTCGCTGTTGGCCCGGTACTCGATCATGCCCTTGTAGAGGTCTTCCCACGCCTTGGTAAAGAG
>NZ_JBQACR010000078.1:0-559 GCF_051905455.1 Pelomicrobium sp. G1 | reverse complement strand
ACGTGTTCATCCATGCCCGCTATCAATTCAAAGGCGACGGCTCGGATCCGATCGAGGGGTACGCCGGCGTCACCTACGATCTGCTGAGAAAGCTCGGAAACAACGGCATCCAGACGCCGGTCAGGCTCGTGAACGGCGTGCCCGTCGGCACCGTCCGCGTGCACGAGGACGGACGCTTCTACACGCCCTCGGGACGCGCGCGCTTCGTCCCGGCGTCGCGGCCCTGGCCCGGCTATGCGGCCGCGGTCGAGCGCCAGCGCAAACGCTATCGGTTCTGGATCAACAACGGGCGCTCCAATCACATCTGGCAGACGCTGTACCACCACCAGCACATCGGCTTCTACCAGGACCGGATCCCAATGCCTTACGTAGAGATGCACCCCGACGACGCCCGGGAGCTGGGCATCGCCTCCGGCGATCTCGTGGAGCTAGAGAACGACGTGGGCAACGTGCGGGCCATGGCTTACGTATCCGACGCGGTCAAGCGCGGACACGCGTTCATGCTCTTCGGCCAGCCGCGGGGCGCCGTCGGCGATCTGGTCTCGGACCATGTGGACCC
>NZ_JBQACR010000077.1:0-560 GCF_051905455.1 Pelomicrobium sp. G1 | reverse complement strand
CCCGTGAGGAGTACCCACCTCTCGTTGCGGTACCGCTGTGCGATATCTTCGTCTATTTGTAGTGACAGGATTCCCGCACAGGGAAGAAGCCCCTTCGTGTACGCGGTAGCGGCGTTGGCGATATCCGCATTCTGTCGCTTGGAGTCCTTGCTCTTGTAACCCTGCCTAATTTCGAAGACGATCCCTTGGAGCGTTCTAGCAACCGCAGCGTCGATATCCATCCGACGTGCGGCATCCCGTACCCAAGACTGAAGGAGGCGCCTTCGAGCGGTGTTTGCGACGCTCGAAATAGGGATGCGAGCGTCGAGATGGAGCTTCCGCTCCTTGCCGCCAGCGCGTGGTAGGGTGTAGGTCCACCTGACGTCCTCATCGGTGAGACCAAGATGGTCCTGCAAGATGCGTCTGAACAGGTTCTCGCAGCCAATGCCGATTTGACGATAAATACTCGTCATACCACCCGCCGCCTTGTGGGCCGCGTACATAAGGGGATTATCAAGCCCCAACCAATTATAGAATGGGTCCTCTCGATAGATCCGCTGAAACTCGTCAAGTCGGTATCC
>NZ_JBQACR010000076.1:0-569 GCF_051905455.1 Pelomicrobium sp. G1 | reverse complement strand
GGCGCTCGATGCGGAGGTCAGGAGGCTCTGCGCCATCGACGGCGGCATCCGGGTCTATGAGCAGGTGAAGCTGCCGGTGGAGGAGTTTGATAAGTACACTGGCGTGGGTTTGCCGGCCAAGAGAGATGCAAACCCGGATGATGAATATTATTACGAACGAGAAATTGTCTATCTTCGAACTAGTGACCCAACAATAACGCGAACTATACATCGAATTATCCGCCGCAGTGACGGGAAGGTCCTGGGAGAGTCGATCAGATACGCCCGTGGTGGTGGAGATATCCAAGGCCCATGGCATCCATCGTCATTCATTTGTCCAGAGGTTTCGCCGGTAAAGCCAGGGCTTGAGTTATCAGTTTTTTATAAGGAAGAAACCAGATGAACACAATCGCAGATTACTTGAAGCAGGCCGAGCTTGCCCTTGCTGCGTATGCAGAAAATCTGTATCCCGGTATTCCACTGGATAATTTTCTAACTGCGCTCGAGAGTGGCGGCAAAGGCATGTCCCCCACCCAAGCCGCCCGTTTCGCTTCCCGCTGGCGCGTCGTTGACCAATACACCGATCCCCG
>NZ_JBQACR010000075.1:0-572 GCF_051905455.1 Pelomicrobium sp. G1 | reverse complement strand
CGGGGATCGGTGTATTGGTCAACGACGCGCCAGCGGGAAGCGAAACGGGCGGCTTGGGTGGGGGACATGCCTTTGCCATCATCATAAAGTTCGTCAATGTCAGGCGTGCCCTGGCTAAGATCAGCGTATGCCGCGAGAGCCAGCTCAGAACTCTTAAAGTATTCAGTAAGATTGCTCACCTCTTAGCCCCCGTAGACTGGATAAATACGGATTTCAACAAGGTGTTCACCGGGCCCTCTGGAAAATCAGGGCAACGAAAGCTTGATCCGTGCCAAGGGCCTGGTAGATCTCCACCGCCTCGTCCATAAATAACCACTTCTGCAAGTAACTTATTGTCTGAACGTCGAATTACCTGGTATTGCCTTCGAGACATCATCGGATCACCCTGCCGGTAGTAATAGACGTTACTTTTAAACAGATACCCAGCTCCTAAAGCATTCTCCCCTTGGTCAGGGCGGTAGAAATTTATCTGTCCCCATTGGTTAAACCTCTCCGCCGGCAGCTTCACCTGCTCATAGACCCGGATGCCGCCGTCGATGGCGCAGAGCCTCCTGACCTCCGCATCGAGCGCC
>NZ_JBQACR010000074.1:0-575 GCF_051905455.1 Pelomicrobium sp. G1 | reverse complement strand
GCCGTGGCGGCGACCGGGGCGGCGGAGCTGCCCTCGCCTGTGGCTTTCCCCGAGTCGGCGGATTGGGACACGGAACTCCTCCTCGAAGGCGTGCGGATCGGCATCGCTCGGGACGCCGCATTCTCTTTTTTTTATCCGGCGAACCTGGACTTGCTGCGCCGGCTGGGCGCCGAGCTCATCTTCTTCTCGCCCTTGGAGGATGACAACTTGCCTCCAGTGGACAGCGTCTGGCTGCCGGGTGGCTACCCGGAACTGTACCTGGAACGGCTCGCCGAAAACGAAGCCATGAGACGGGCGCTGCGAGTCCATCATGGGCAAGGCAAGCCGATCCTTGCCGAGTGCGGCGGCATGCTCTATCTGCTGGAAGCCCTAACCCATGAGGGGCATCGGGCGCCCATGGTGGGCCTGGTGCCGGGGGAGGCGATAGTACAGGAGCGGCTTGCTGCCATCGGCCTGCAGGAGGTCAGAACGCCAGAAGGGGAAGTGCGCGGGCACACATTCCATCACTCCGGGCTTACCACCGGCCTAGACCCATGGGCCCGGGCTATCACCCCCCGGGGCGATCCTGGAGAGGC
>NZ_JBQACR010000073.1:0-582 GCF_051905455.1 Pelomicrobium sp. G1 | reverse complement strand
CTATGGCGGGAGCAAGCCCTACATCGCCCGGATCACCGGACGCGACCCCAAGTTCGGTTTTTGCCGTGAGTTCCTCGCGGCCGAGCGGTCCGCATCGAAGAGCGGCAGGACCGCCTCCGTGACCGCCAAAGTCACTGAGGCGGGGCTCTACGAGATCGCCGACACCAGCGAGCGCGGCAAGGACAAGGAATACCGGGTCGTCCTCGAGGTGCAGGGCCAGACCATCGAGTGCCCGGTCTCCTCGGAGACCACGATGGAGATCGCCGCAGCGCTCGAAGAGGGGCGGGCAGTCACGGATCTTGACCCGGAGATGCGCGACGGGCGCTGGAGGCTTCGCGACACCTCGGGCGCCCTGCGCTGGCGCGCGGGCGATACGGCGCGCCAACGCGCCATCGAGCAGATCCGGTCGCTCATGGCCGAGCACGGGATCTCGACAGACGAGATAGGGGGCGGAAAATGAAAATTCGCCTCCGCCGGAATAGACGCCTCGGCGAGACGGCGCGCATCGGCGAGCGCACTCTCGCCATCGTCCGGGATGGCAGAGTCGCCTCCTGGTCGCCCTACACCACCCCGGAGGAAAAG
>NZ_JBQACR010000072.1:0-587 GCF_051905455.1 Pelomicrobium sp. G1 | reverse complement strand
AGGATACCGATGCCGACCTCGAGTTGCAGTACGTCGATATCAGCAACGTGGACTCGAGTGGCAATATCGGAGAAATCGCAACTTTCAGGTTCGAGGACGCCCCGAGTCGAGCTCGGAGACGCGTGAGAGATGGCGACGTAATCATCTCAACCGTCCGCACGTACCTCCAGGCCATCGCGCCGATTCGCCAGCCGCCGGCAAATCTGATCGTGTCTACGGGCTTTGCGGTTGTCCGGCCTCGCGCTGACTTGTTCGACGCTCAGTACTGCAAGTACGCGCTTCGTGAGCCAGAGTTCTTGGCTGAAGTGGAACGTCGGTCAGTAGGTGTGAGCTACCCAGCAATCAATGCCTCAGACCTCGCCAGCATTCCCGTTCACATCCACGAGCTGAGTCGCCAGCGCGCCATCGCCGACTACCTCGACCGCGAGACGGCGCGGATCGATGCGTTGATCGCGGCGAAGGAGCGGCTGCTCGCGCTGCTGGCCGAAAAGCGCCGCGCGCTCATCACCCGCGCCGTCACCCGGGGCCTCGATCCCCAGGCCCCGCTCCGCGATTCCGGCATCCCCTGGCTCGGGCAGATTCCGGCG
>NZ_JBQACR010000071.1:0-587 GCF_051905455.1 Pelomicrobium sp. G1 | reverse complement strand
AGCCTCAAGTCGCGCCGCGACGGCAAGCTCATCCTGGTGACCGCGATCAGTCCCACCCCCGCAGGGGAGGGCAAGACCACCACCACGGTGGGGCTAGGCGATGCGCTGAACCGCATTGGCAAGAAAGCGATCATCTGCCTGCGCGAGCCCTCTTTGGGGCCGGTCTTTGGGGTCAAAGGGGGGGCGGCGGGCGGCGGCTACGCCCAGGTGGTGCCCATGGAGGACATCAACCTGCATTTCACTGGCGACTTCAACGCCATTGCGCTGGCCAACAACCTCCTGGCGGCCATGGTGGACAACCATGTCCACCATGGCAACGAGCTGGGCATCGACGTGCGGCGCATCGCCTGGAAGCGGGTGATGGACATGAACGACCGGGCGCTGCGCGACATCGTGGTCTCCCTGGGGGGCCCCGGCAACGGCTACCCGCGCGAGGACGGCTTCGATATCGTGGTCGCCTCCGAGGTCATGGCCATTTTCTGCCTGGCCACCAGCTTGAAGGACCTCAAAGAGCGGCTGGGCAACATCGTGGTGGGCTACACCCGGGAGCAGAAGCCGGTGCGGGCGCGGGACTTAAACGCCCACGG
>NZ_JBQACR010000716.1:0-208 GCF_051905455.1 Pelomicrobium sp. G1 | reverse complement strand
GCCTCCGCTCCCAACGCGGGCCCCTCCGGCGCCCTCCCCGCCCCGGGCGCTCCGCGCCGCCGCGTCCGGGCGCCCCCGCGATCAGGAAGCAAGGCTGGCCGAGGCCGACTTCGAAACCGCAGAGCTTCACGAGCGCCTCCGCTCCCAACGCGGGCCCCTCCGGCGCCCTCCCCGCCCCGGGCGCTCCGCGCCGCCGCGTCCGGGCGCC
>NZ_JBQACR010000715.1:0-213 GCF_051905455.1 Pelomicrobium sp. G1 | reverse complement strand
TCCGCCGGGATCTATGCCCGCGCGTTCATGGCGGCCAATCCCCTACTGCCGTGCGAGGAGGAGGGGCGGCTTGCGGAGGCGGCGCTGCGGGAGAACTTCATCGAGCGGGTCTACGTCTACCGCCGCTGGCAGGACCTGCTGCGCGGAGGGCTCACCCCGGCGCGGCTGGTGGCCTTTCACACCGAGCACAAGTTTCAGGTGCTCGCCCACAGC
>NZ_JBQACR010000714.1:0-225 GCF_051905455.1 Pelomicrobium sp. G1 | reverse complement strand
GCTCCTGCACCCACGAAGTGACCCCCTTCAGCGCCGCAGGCAGCTTCGCAGGATCGTTGCCCCCCGCTTGGGCCAGGGAGGGCCATCGGCCGCGCCACGGAAGCGCGCAAGCGCCGGAGCGGGCGCGGCCGAACAGGCCGGACCTCATTCATCAAAGCCGCTCCTGCACCCACGAAGTGACCCCCTTCAGCGCCGCAGGCAGCTTCGCAGGATCGTTGCCCCCCG
>NZ_JBQACR010000713.1:0-227 GCF_051905455.1 Pelomicrobium sp. G1 | reverse complement strand
CTGCTTCGAGCGTGCGCTCGGCGCTCACCCCAGAGGCATCGAGCAGTCGATTGAGCCGATCCTGCGAAAGGCCCGGGACAAGCTCCGAGTAGACCGCCTGCACCGCCAGGGCGTCGGTGAGCCGCACGATGGCGTGGTTGTCGATCCCAAGGCCCGGGGCGGCTTCGATGTGCACCGGCAGCGCCGCCGAGGGCTGAGCCCCCAGGCCGGCAATGAGGGAGAGGCCC
>NZ_JBQACR010000712.1:0-229 GCF_051905455.1 Pelomicrobium sp. G1 | reverse complement strand
CGGCGGCGGACAGCGGCCCAGAAAAAGAACCCCGGCAACCACCCGACCGTCCACCCGGGTGGAAAACGGGGAAGGAAAGAAAAGGGTTGGTGGGGCGGGACCCCCCCATGGACAGCACGCGGAAAGGGAGGAAAACCGGGAGCAGGAGCGTAGCAAGCCCAGAAGAGGAGGAGGGCGACGGGGAGGAAGCCGGAAAGAGGGAAGAAATGGGGGAGAGGAGGGAGGGATG
>NZ_JBQACR010000711.1:0-229 GCF_051905455.1 Pelomicrobium sp. G1 | reverse complement strand
GATGGATTTTTTCCCGGGCGCGTCTCGGACTTTTGCCACGCCCGCAAGGGGGTGTTGAGACCCCTGGAACCCCTCCCTTATACTGGGACGAAAGATCGCCCCCGCGGACACGACACTAACCTTGGATGAGGCCCATGGCCTTGATCACGACAGAAGCGATCCGTGCCGTGGCCCTGGTTGGACACGCCGGCGCCTGCAAAACCACCCCTTCTTCCCCCCTCCCCCCCCC
>NZ_JBQACR010000710.1:0-229 GCF_051905455.1 Pelomicrobium sp. G1 | reverse complement strand
CGGCGCCCTCCCGCACCACGACGAAGGGGGCCACCGGAAAGCCCGCCCCTGAGAGGAATTCCTTTTCGTTGATCCTGTCCTGGGCCACCGCCACGCTCTCGGCGGTAGGGCTCACCACGCGGTGCCGGGCAAGGAAGCTCAAGGCTTCCGTGGGCACGTTCTCGAACGCGGTGGTGGCGGCGGCGCAGGAGCGGGCGAGTCGGGCGAGCCCCGCGGGATCGGCGTAATC
>NZ_JBQACR010000709.1:0-229 GCF_051905455.1 Pelomicrobium sp. G1 | reverse complement strand
GACAGCGTAGCGGGACGCCGGAAGCCAAGAAAGCGTCCGGGCGTGCGCCTGGATGCCGTAGTCGGCGGGGCCCGCGAGAAGGTAGCCAGCGCAGCGGGCCGCGAGCCGGCGGTTCCGCTCCACCGCGTGCAGATCCCGCTCGACGGGATACCGCTCATCATAGAAGGCCGCGGCCAGGGGCTCCCGGGCGCTTCCCCGGTCGAAGCCGCAGCGCCGTCCCCGGGCCATG
>NZ_JBQACR010000070.1:0-596 GCF_051905455.1 Pelomicrobium sp. G1 | reverse complement strand
CATACGCCGTAGGCGGACGCTGTGACGTTTTTTAATGCGTATCGCATACGGCTAAAGGCAGTGTAAGTAGCACTTTGGCATTTGGCAAATCTCACAAATTGCGAAGTTTCGATTTTTAGCCCGAGGCCCGGCATGGAAATGTCATAAACTGTTTTGCGCTGAAGGCTTTAGCCTCGTGCAAGCGCTTTCTGCGACGAAGTCCAAAAAAGAATCAAACGCTTGTGCGCCTTTTGCAGACGGACGGCTAGCCACGGCACGCCGTCATTGGGCGCAAGAAAGGCGTCCGAAAGGTTAACTTGTGTTAAGCCGCACAGCCTGAATAAGTCGGGGTCGCCGAGGGCGCGATCTGCTCATCATGGTCTCGCGAGCGCCCTCGCGGACAACTCCCCGTTCATTGCGCTGGCATCCGTGATGGCGTTCCCCCTGTCAGGAGGTGGTCCATGGTGCTCTGAAAGTCCATCGCTGGTGCTACCGGGACCCGACGACGGGCGAGGGGCGCCTGACGCCCCAGACGATGTCCGAGGCAGAGGTCCGGCGGGTCCACCCGGAAGCGAAGGGGCTGCCCTGGACCGAGGAGACCCGGATGATCGGCGACG
>NZ_JBQACR010000708.1:0-229 GCF_051905455.1 Pelomicrobium sp. G1 | reverse complement strand
CCCTTCTCCGGTCGGCCGTCGGGCGTCGCCGTAAAGGGCCCGCGCCTTCTCCAGCGCCCGGCCGAGCAGCGCTCCCTCGGAAGCGCCGAGTCGAGGTAGCACCGCGGTTATCGCGGCGGGAAGCCGCGCCTCGAGCGCGGCGGAGTTCGGTGTGATGGTCAAAATCACGGAATTCATTATGACACGAAGGCTCCGCCCGGGCGGGTCGGGCACGGTCGCGGGCCAGATC
>NZ_JBQACR010000707.1:0-229 GCF_051905455.1 Pelomicrobium sp. G1 | reverse complement strand
CCGCACGGCCTTGAGCATTTCTTGCGCGTGCCGACGGGTGGTCTCGGTGATTTTCAGGCCCCCCACCATGCGGGCGATCTCGTCGATCCGCTCCTCTGCTTCCAGCCGCCGGATGCGGCTCACCACCGCCCCGGCCCGTGCCAGCTTGGTGACCTGCCATGGATGGTCCGCGGCGGCGGCCACCTGGGGCAGGTGGGTCACGCACATCACCTGGTGCAAGGTCCCCAAC
>NZ_JBQACR010000706.1:0-229 GCF_051905455.1 Pelomicrobium sp. G1 | reverse complement strand
CCAGCCGCCATCCCTAGCGCCCATTTGGAGTTCGCCATCTCCCCATGGGGGGAAATCTACGTGGATGGAAAACTCGCCGGAGTGAGCCCGCCCCGGCACAAGCTGGACGTGGCCCCCGGCACCCACACCATCGAAGTGCGCAATTCAGACCTCCCCGGCCATCGCCAGACGATCCACGGGGACGCGGGCGAACGGGTTAAAATCAAGCACAAGTTCCGCTGACCAGGAA
>NZ_JBQACR010000705.1:0-229 GCF_051905455.1 Pelomicrobium sp. G1 | reverse complement strand
CCCCCATGGTGGCGGCCATGTCCGAGGAGCTGCGGGCGTCCCTGGCGGCCCAGGTGCCGTTCCCGCCCCGGCTGGGGCGGCCAGAGGAGTATGCGGCCTTGGTGAAGCACGTGTTGGAAAACGAAATGCTCAACGGCGAAGTGATCCGCCTGGACGGGGCGGTGCGCCTGGCGGCCAAGTGAATTCTTCTTTCATCCTCATCCTTTTTCCTCCATGGCCTACGAAAACC
>NZ_JBQACR010000704.1:0-229 GCF_051905455.1 Pelomicrobium sp. G1 | reverse complement strand
GGCTCCTCGCCGGCGTGCGCCGAGCCGTCCAGGCAGAGGTGGCACGGGTGAACACCGTGTTCGGTAGTGCCGGGCGCGCTGAAGCGGCGCTCGCCGCCTGCCGCCCCTGGCGGGAGGTGGAGCACGTGGTGCTCTTCAATCCCCAGGGGCTCGATCCGGAGGAAATGGATGCTTTCGTCGCCGAAGGCCGGGACCGGCTCGCTCGGGTTCCCGGCGTGCGGCGCGTGGA
>NZ_JBQACR010000703.1:0-229 GCF_051905455.1 Pelomicrobium sp. G1 | reverse complement strand
GGAACGCGAGGCCTCGCGCCCCGGGGACACGCGGGCCCCCATGCTAAAATGAAAGCTTTGTTTTTCACCTCGCGCGCGTTCCTGGCGTTTCCGCTATAGGCTGTCGTCTCTTGAGCTCCGGCCGCGAACCCCGCTCCGATCAGCTCGATCCCGGCCGCGTTGTCATCGCGACCCGGGAGAGTGCGCTCGCCCTATGGCAGGCCCGGCACATCGCCGAGCGGCTCGGGCA
>NZ_JBQACR010000702.1:0-229 GCF_051905455.1 Pelomicrobium sp. G1 | reverse complement strand
CCCGTTACGAGCGCATCGTCTTCGAGAAGCCGCTCATCGCGCCCCCGGGTAAACCGCTCGCGGCATTCATCTGCCCCGGCCATCCGCTGCTCGACGCTGTGCTCGATCTCACGCTGGAGCGCCACCGCGACCTCTTGAGAAGCGGTGCAGTCCTCGTGGACGAACGCGATCCCGGAACGGCGCCGCGCGTGCTGTTCTTCCTGGAGCACGTGATTCAGGACGCGACGGC
>NZ_JBQACR010000701.1:0-229 GCF_051905455.1 Pelomicrobium sp. G1 | reverse complement strand
CCTCGGGGTGGGCGGCTCGCCAGGTCTCCATCGAATCCTGGAGCGCCTCGGGCAGCCCAAGGTGGTCCAGAGCCGAAGGCCTGAGGTTGCGGATCATGCGATGCACCAGGTCGTAGAGGTGCCCGGCGATGGAGAAGATGGTCTTCGCCTGCTCGTGGGCCTGGAGGTCGCTCTGGGCGGTGCGCTGGGAGATGGTCATGCCGACGGTCTTGATCACGGTGGCGCACTG
>NZ_JBQACR010000700.1:0-229 GCF_051905455.1 Pelomicrobium sp. G1 | reverse complement strand
ACGGCGCCGATCAGCTCGCCGAACACCTTACCTGCCGCGTTCGAAGTCCAGGTAACGGCGTACCGCCAGGATGCCTTCGTAGCCGTATCGCTTCATGATCTCCAGCGGCGTGCGGTGGTCGAAGCGGCGGTTCGGCGCGGTGACCCAGCGGTAGGCGAGCTCCCGGTCGTGGGGAAAGAGGATCCGCAGCGCTTTATGGATGCCCAGCAGATGCCCCACTCGGGAGATC
>NZ_JBQACR010000699.1:0-230 GCF_051905455.1 Pelomicrobium sp. G1 | reverse complement strand
TGCTGCGGCTCGCCGGGGCGGGGAGCGGGGATATCGTCAACGACACCCGGGATTACCTGCTCAAGGCCACCGTGGTGGCCACCTCCAAGGGACAAGGTGGCGCGGAACTGGCCCAGCTCAAAGGCATCACGGTGCCGGTGCGGGGGACGGGTCCCCTGGCCCAGCCCCGCTACGAGTTCGACTGCGGCGCCATCGCGGGCGACGTGGCCAAGCGGACCCGGGAGCGGGAG